>JAOZKX010000140.1:3945-6226 GCA_029935135.1 Desulfocapsa sp. | reverse complement strand
CCTTTTTTGACCTTAGAGGCCATAAAGACATCCTTTCCGTCAATTTCTGCCCAGCTTCCTTTTATTTTCACCTTATCACCACGTTTTATTCCGGTTTCTTTTGCGGTGGCAAACCAGACAGGACAGAGGTGAACCACTACCTTGTCACCATCTTCATCCAGAATCAGCACGGTGGCATCTGACATTCCAGGCAGAGGTGCCATTTTTTTAAATTTCACTACCCTGCCCTTGAGTTTGTCTAACTCCTTAGAGCTGTAGAGTTGATTATATTCATCATCACCCCCCCACCCTTTCATCTCTTTTTCTGATGCGGCAGACAGAGGCAAACTCGCAAAGACGACAAGAAAAGAGAGAACTGAGAGGATACAAAAAGATTTTGTAGAGAGCGACTGCATAGCGTTATTGTCCCTGATGTTTAGATTTATTGTTTATCGTGGCATGTCCACACCACTTATTCACTTGTTTATGTGTTAAGAATAACTTTCACTATAAGGGCTGAGGAAAAGATTCCCGGCTAATCATGGTAACACAGTATTATTCTGTGGAATAAACAACAACTTTATTCCGACCCGTTCTTTTTGCCTCATACAGTGCTGTATCTGAGTTATTCAGGCATGTATCAATATTTCTGTCATTTTTAACATCAACTGAAGCAACACCTAAACTGACAGTAAATGATATATTCGTTTTTCCATCTATCTCAGCAGGTTGACCTTCGATGGATCGTCTTAATTTTTCGGCAATGACTGCTGCTCCGTTCGTATCCGTATGCGATAACAAAATGGCAAATTCTTCACCACCGATTCGAGCAACAATATCACTTTCACGGGTATGTTCGGTTAGTATGGAAGCCAGATATTTAAGCACCTGATCGCCTGCACTGTGGCCATAGGTATCATTAACCATCTTAAACCTATCAATATCAAGCATAATAATACTCAGCTCAGTGGCCTCTCTCCTGGCAAGATTAATTAAATCCTGGGATATCTGCTGCAAATATCTTCGATTGTAAAGACCGGTTAAAAAATCGTGGCTTGCCTGTTCTTTAAGTTTTTCCTTTGCCTCTTCCAGGGCTTTTGTCTGCTGGCTCAACTGCACATGAGAATTGATAAGCTGGCTCTGTGCTTCTTTTTGCATACTGATATCCAGAGAAAAGGATATTAATACTTTTTTGCCATTATCAAGGGTCTGAATTTTTTCCTGGATCTGATACCATTTATTGGCAACTTCATTAAAATGTTCGTAGGTGATCGAGGCATTGTCATCACCAGCAGTTTTCTGCATCGACAGCTCATGTACCTTGCACCACTTACAGGGCGAATCCTGGGCATAAACTGACTCCCAGCAATGCTTCGCCTTTTCATCTGCCAAAATAGCCTTCATTGACTGATTGGCATAAATCACTTCGAAGGTTTCTAAATCAACAATCTTAGCTGAAAATAAAGATGAATTGGTTAAGATATCAATACAAATAAATTTATTAAAAGTATTGCTGCCGCTGGTATCCATATTAGTTATTCTTGATTTTTAATACCTTGGAGATTGTCCGGGAATATGCCTCTAAAGAAGATACTCGTCGTTCTCAACAGTATCCTGATGGTAATTTTTATTGATGGTGCCAATGGTTTCCGCTAATTTTTGCGCATTGATTGGTTTCAACATATACCCTTTCGCCCCGGCTTGCAGCGCCTGCGAAACTAAATTCTCCTGCCCATGAGAGGTCACCATTATGATATCCGCACTCTCATCAAAGGAAATTATTTCTTTAACAGCTGCAATACCATCAGAAACGCCATCAAGCTCAGGCATGGTAATATCCATGGTCACCAGGTCCGGTCTTAATTCCTTATACTTTTGCACTGCCTCAGAAGCAGATGCTGCCTGGCCCACAACATTATGGCCGAGATCTATAATATAATAAGAAATATTCCGCATAGCCATTATGGAATCATCAACGACTAAAACATTTAACATATCAACTCCGTATGTAAACTTAGAAAGAATTTATAAGGTTCTAATCATCCATTAATTCTTCTTCCACCGTTTCGGCCAGTTCAGGGAAAATCCTGCCTATTGCTTCCCTTAATTTATCAGGTGTCACAGGCTTTAACATATACCCTTTGGCCCCGGATTTCAGAGCATCCATGACCATCGCCTCCTGGCCATGGGAAGTAATCATAATAATATTGGTCTCAGCATCAATTTCTTTAATTTTTTTAAGGGCAGTAATGCCATCCATACCGGGCATGGTAATATCCATGGTCACCAGGTCCGGCTGTAG
>JAOZKX010000140.1:0-3935 GCA_029935135.1 Desulfocapsa sp. | reverse complement strand
TCCGGCTGTAAGGATTTATATAAATCGATACTTTTTTGCCCATCGTCTGCTTCAGCAATGATTTCGTGGCCCAGGACTTTTAAATTTCTCTGCAGATTTTTTCTCATAATCAGAGAATCATCAACAATCAATATCTTCAATATTTTGTTATCTGTTGTTTTGCTCAATTCCATCTCATTCTTCCTAAAACGCCTCTAAAATCGACCAACAAGAACCTGCATCTCACCAAATTCAGTATCAATTATTACATGGGCAATTTTTTCATTAATATCGTGGGAACACAACTCATCATAGTCGGTTATAAAGGGTGATGTGATTTCCAATATAGTTTTATCATAGGGATTGAAGAGTGCATTGCCGACGATAATGTTGAGCACCTCCATGGAAACACTTTCTCTATAGTCTGACAGTTCCTCGTCATCAATAGACTCTCCCTGATTAAACTCTTCTAATATTTCATCCAGGAGAAAGAGGTCATAACTCATACAGACAGATACCTCCACTAGCCCACTGATATGAATATAAGAGGTGAATTTTTTTAAAGCAATCTTGTCAATATTCGTATAGCTGAATTTTGCTTTTTTATTAAGATTTATATTAATATCACTTTGCAAATAGGTTGTTATGCGATTTACAATGGGTGACAAAATATATTCAATGGTAATGTTATCCTGTTTATTCGAGGCGATGTTAATCAGGTTGCCATAAATCGCAATTGGGATTTTCAAACTGACAGTTGTCCCTTGCCCCAAAAGACTTTCCACCTCAATACTGCCGGATAACTTTTCGACTTCTGCTTTAACAGCATTCATGCCAATGCCGCGCCCTGACAACTCATTGACGAGATCATTGGTCGATAGCCCTTCATGAAAAATAAGACCCAGCACTTCCTTTTCGTTTAAGCAGGAGCTCTGCTCCTGGCTGAGAATCTCTGCAGACAGTGCCTTTTGTTTAAGAAGCTCAGTATTAATGCCGGCACCATCATCCGTTATGATGACCTTAATATATTCGGAATGATCTTCAACATGACATGAAATTAAACCAAGCTCACTTTTACCCGCTTCCACTCGTGTTTCTATATCTTCAATCCCATGATCAATCGCATTTCTAAAAATATGAATCAATGATTTAAAAAAAGGTTTGAAATGTAACGGCATTAAAATATCATCACCACCACTCACCTTAAAATCATAGATATTTTTTTCCAGACCATCGGCAGCTTCCATGCAGAGCCTGGGATAACTTGCCAGGGCCTTATTAATCGTAGTCCCTTTGGCTTTATTTATTTCACTGAGGATGTTCTCATAGGTTGTTACATGCTGATTATCCGAACGGAGAAGATGAGTTATCTTATCTTCGATATTAAACATAAACTTATCATCAACAATCAGCTTATGCTGTTTTTCAAAAAAGTCTTCACCTAATATTTTTCCAATAATATCCAGGTCTTTCTCTATCCACAAATGAAAATCTGCCTGTTCCAGGATCTGAATGAGTTCATCGTTTGTATGGTCTCCACCAATCTTTAAACCTGATAATGTTGTTTCCAGGATGTGTAATTTTTTTACACTGGCCTCCATTCGTATCTGGGCAAAGCTGCCTTTAAATGTATGTATGTCACGGTAAATTTCACTTAAATTGGTGGAAAAGGATAGATTTCTATTTACGAAAGAAATTTTATTATCTGCAAATGCCTGAAAATCATCTTTTAATTCATAAAATTGTGGTGGATCACTCACGATGGCAACAATCATCTTTAAGATGTTTTGTTCCTGTTTGATCTTCCTTTCCAGGATTTTTTCCTTAGTGATATTGGTGAGAACAAGCATAAATTTTTGATTATTCATAATCTTATAATCAATTTTTATTGCTCGTCTGTTTAAGATAAGCTCGCCTGGCAACAGGGAAAGCATAACTCCCTTGATCATCTCACTTTTTTCATTACACACATTCTCAAGGGTTTCTTTAAAAAAGAGATTTGCCTTCCCATCCTCAGGATAAAGGATGTCGGCAATATTTTTCCCATTCAGTCCATCCCCGAGCAGCTTAACGCACTCTTGTGAATATTCATCATCAATAATACAATCAATTCCGAACGACAGGAAACCCTGATCAGCATTATCTAAAAGCGCCTTAACCTTTTGACTTTTATGGTTAAGCTCATCTTGTTGCCGATCACTGATGCGAATAATTTTATTGAGTTGTTTGGAAGTTCTTTTATATCCTTTAAAGAGTTTTTTTAATTTTTTTTCACTCACTTCATAAACACTATCTTCTCCAGAATCATGCTTCTTTCCTGTGGTTAAGATAGTTTCAAATTCTTGAATATGTTTTTCTTCTCTACTCTGCATTAAGAATGACCCTTGAGATAGATCTAAGACTTTTCTACGAGATTAAATGTGAGTGCTTCCATGTCTTCAGCAAACTCTTCTCCGTACTCCAGTGCCGAATCGTTCTCTTCGTCATAGATCCAATTCACAATGATGTTCTTTCCCTCATCACTGGCATCTTCCAAAGTATCAAAGATATCCATTAACACCTTAGAACTGCTTGAATTAAAGTAAATCAGCTCAATATTAAAGACCAACTCCTGCTCGGCCAGCGAGGCAATACAATCTTCTAACCATTGATATACCGGCTCATAAAATTGGGATGTATTTTCTGGGTATGATTCCCCCACCATGGAAAGGATGTAACTGCTGCCATTAAAACTGATTTCCGGAGAGGACTTTGTCTCTGAAATTTCTAAATTTTCCATATTGTATCTTCTTTTTAGCTGAGAGATTCTTTAAATACTGATTTTAATAGTGAAAAATGAGTAGTCCTGATCAATGTCCTGAAAACTGAACTCAAGGGGCCTGCTCGATTTTCTGGCCATTTCGATAAAGCCGATTCCAGCCCCCTTTGAGTCTGCAGATTTTTCTGCTCTGCGCCGTTCTTTATAATAAACTTTCAGTTCAGCCTTATCCATTGCAGCAAGCTTCGTTAAATACTCAGCCAGCACATCTTGTCTCTCTTTTTCAATTCGATTCCCACCGCTGATAAAAAACAAGCCGTCTTTTTTTCCCACCACAACAATGCCGAAACTCATACCACTATCTTTCGGATCTTTTTCGACAGAATAATTGATGACATTTTCCACCTGCTCAACAAAGATAGAAAAGACCTTTAAGGCTGCCCTTCTATCACCATCTTCGCCTTCTCCAATTTTTACCCGAATAGCACTACCAATACCCTCAATAATTTCATGACTCATTGGTCCGCTAAAGCTGAAGATTATGCCGTCTTGTTCCAAGTCTTGTTTGTAGTTGTATAAACTGATCAAAATAAATTTCTCTCTCTGCTAATGAGCTTATAATTTGAATCCAATAACGGTCACATCATCTCGTCTCTCATTGTCACCCTGATATTCCTTTAAAGTATCCAGAATGATTGTTTTCTGACTGTCCATTGTTTTGTCCTGCAGAGAAGAGAGTAGTTTTTTAAATTTTTTATTGCCGTAAGGGAAGTTCTTCGCCCCTCCCGTCTGATCGGTAATGCCATCAGAATACAGATAAAATGATTCCAATTTTTCAATATGGATCTCATGATTGGTGTATTCATAGTCAGATTTTGAACGTTTATAACCAATGCTCTGTTTATTTGATTTAATCATATTCATTTCATTATCTTTAAAATAGATTAAATCTGTTTTTGCCCCAGCATACCGTAAGATACTATCTTCTTTATCAATAAAACAGAGCCCCATATCGAGCCCATCATCGGATAAAGCATCCTTCCCTTCCTGGTTGAGTTGCTGCTTGATGGCTACATTGAGTTCACTTAATAATTTTGCAGGATTATCAGCAAAATCATTGGCCAGTTTTTTTATTATACTGCCAGCAAGCATGGTCATAAACCCCCCGGGAACACTATGTCCGGTGCAATCGACAACA
>JAOZKX010000139.1 GCA_029935135.1 Desulfocapsa sp. | reverse complement strand
ACTCAGGAAAATCGTTATCCCTGAACGCGGCTGATCTATTTACAGTTTTTCTTTTTCATAAAAAAAAATGATTCATTTATTATTAAATCATAGTTACAATAGATTGAACAGAAATTTGGCAAATGCGGCTGATGGAATCCACTGGTCACTCAAAGCAGAACAGGTAAATCGATATCAGTTTTTAGTCCTCAAGCAACATTGATTGCAGGAAAAACCTGCTACACATATTCTCATTAAACAAGGAGTTAGAAGCAGATGAAAAAAATTATTCAAACTTCACTTATTTTCTTATCCATCGTTTTTGCTGCAGCTTCTTTTGCAAAAGAATTTTCTGCTGATATGATTTCACAGATGGGTACAGGCAATATCACCGGAAAGATATATTTTAAAAATCCGGATACCACCAGAAGTGAAATGATGGGCATGATATCAATTACCAAGGGTCCACTGGTCTACCAGATTTTCACCAGTACCAAGAAATATCATGTCTCAAATATTGCAGACATGAAAGATAAGAACCCAATGGCCGATGCGGGTGATTTCAAAACCTGGATCAAGAAAAACAATATGAAAAAAATTGGTAAAGAGTCAGTGTCCGGCTACAAATGTCTGATCTATAAAGGGGCATTGCAGATGGATCAATCCCAGTCTCCCACTGATATAAAATTATGGTATTCAGAAAAACTTAATTACCCTGTGAAAACAGAGATAACACTTCCGGCCCCCATGGGTGCAGTTACATCATACCTTGAAAACATTCAGACAGGGAAGCAGCCTGCATCGTTGTTTGCTGTCCCTGAAAACTATACTGAAGCAGCATCCATGGAAGAGGCCATGGGGATGCCGAATATGGGCGCATTTATGAACGACAGTGCTCCCGGCGACGGGACTCCAGCTGCCGGGCAGAAAATGCCGTCCAAGGAAGAGATGGATGAGATGATGAAGCAATTGCAGGAAATGATGAATCAGGTGCAGCCCAATAACCAGTAAATCTGTCGGCTATGCATTTTCTCCCCTGCTGCTTTCTTGCAAACAGCTCCACAAGAACCGCAGAAAGCAGCAGCAAGGCAGAGCTTTCACTTGATTCTCAGCAGTAACTATTGTATTTATCATTCTTCCTGGGAAAATGTCAGGCTCTGAACAAAGCTGACAACAGATTATTATCTTCACCTCTTTCACTCGTAATTTCATGCGGTTTCTAGAACATATTTTACCATCGGGCAACACGATCAACAGCAGACAGCAAAATCTCATCCTTTTTTATGCAATACCCATAGCCATCAATCTTCTCCTGATGTTTTTTTATTTTGGCGGCATTGATTTTCTGCAGCAGATTATCGCACCTACGATCAGTTTTTTACGAGTGCGATCCTGGAGAGAATTTGGGATCCTTGAGATCCTGCAAAATATCTACCTGGTGAGTATTTTCTCCATATTCTTTCACGCTGCCATTACCCGTCAACACAAACAAGAGAAAATATTTTTTTCTTTCCTCTCTTTTCTTTTTCTTTTCTTATTCCTGGAGGAAATTGATTACGGTATTCATGTGTATGAACTCTTTAAGGGCCACTATATTAATCTGGAATTCAGAAACTGGCACAACCAAGGCCACGGAAAACGGGACAATGCCCATTTCCTTAAATTAGCCGTTGATATCATCACTGTTTTCTGGTTTATCATACTGCCCCTCCTGTCCAACAAAATTAAAATTCCCATTATTAAGTGCCTTCTCCCTTCGCGTTATTTTGTTGCCGGCTTTATCCTGACATTCCTCTTTTCAAAAACAGCCCACTTTCTGGAAGGTCACGAGCTGAGTATTATCAACGGTGTCGGAGGGAATTTATCCGGTAACATATCTGAATTCAGAGAGCAGAACACCTACTACTATTATCTCCTCTATGCTGCTCAGATTGCGAAAAGCACATTACACTTTTCCTTTAAACAACAGCCCTCTGAATCCACCCAAAACAGAAATGGCAATGTCAGTTTGTGACGGTCGCCAACTCGAACAGATAACAAACAACGCCGAAGATGGACATCCATACACATAAAACCCCAGTCCTCTCCCATATGACTGGTTTACAGTCTCTGCTGCCACCTGGAATATGAAAAAGAAACAGTCCAGCAACCATAGGGCACTGATTCTCTCCTTTGTCTTTGTCACCGCCATCATTCTGGCCCTCCTCTGTATCAACATCTTTGCCCTGATAAAAAATGAACAGGCTGTGGAAACAGTGCTGAGAAATTATCAACTGATCGGATCTGTACAACAAGCCATCAACAATCTTGGCAAAGCAAATGAGATTTTTGGACTCCTGCAGAATGACACCGTTGAACTCTCCAAGGTGGAAACTGAACTTGCTTCCATTGAAGATGAATTTTCCACCATACTCATCGCTATCCAGTCCATGGAGTTATCTGACCAAGAGCGGGAAATGGCCATTGATTTTGTGGAAGACTGTGACAGAGTGTATTCCTCTTTTCCAGAGGCAATCAAACTACGTCGTCAGATCATGACCTATATGACGGAATATAAGGGCGAAGTTCGCTCACTGTTTGATGTCCTTACCGAGCGACAACTGCAGCATATGATGTATGTACAGGCCATAAAAAAATCTGCCGAAATTGGTCAAATACTGGTCAGCACCTTTGATTACAGGGAGTGCGGATTTTTCATATGGTACAGCCAAGAAAATCACCTCAGAGATACAGATATTGCAGAAGTCATTTATGATGACATTCATCCACTGCACCGTAAACTCCACGAGTATGCAGCCATCGTTGCTGAAAATATACGAAACAATACACTTGAACAAAACAAACTGCTGCTGGCAGATGCCGAAAATGACCTGGAACAGTTAGGAAGGTATCTTACCGGTACCCGGGCATTGATCAAGACACGCCACGACGCGCTCAAAGCAGAGTTCAACATCCTCTGGACATCCCTTACCTTTGCCTCCAATCATGCCAAAACAACTGCCGAGAAACTCGAATCGTACATCTACAGATCCAGCTTGAACCCATCGCTTACAAAATTAACCGCCACCAACACTTTGATCATCAGAGGGATCTTTTTCTTCGCAATTTTAGGAATCATCGTCAGTGTATTGATTGCTATCTCCTCCTTTAAGCGGGTAAGTCAACAGACCAAAAGACTGGAAGCAGAAGTGGAGGAACGCAAGCGTATCAGTGAAGATCTCCAGGAAAAAGGAAATTTCCTAAGAGTAGTCATTGACTCACTCAACCACCCATTCAGCGTTATAGATAGCAAAACATATGAGATACAACTTGCAAATAAAGCGGCGCTCCAGGGTGCAGGTGTGGGAGAAAACAAATACTGCTATCAGGTGAACCACAACAGAACCACTCCCTGCTCCGGGGGCAACCATGCCTGTCCCCTGCAATCTGTCCTGGAGAGCGGTGAATCCCATGTTGTTGAACATATCCATAAAGGTGAGAACGGGCGTGATAGAAATGTAGAGGTTCAGGCCTACCCCATCAGAGACAGCAATGGTGATATCAATGCAATAATAGAGTATTGCATTGATATCACTGAACGAAAGGAAGCGGAACTTGAGCTGATTCAAACCAGGAGCCTTGCCGAGAAAGCCAGCCGGGTAAAAACAGACTTCCTGGCCAATATGAGCCATGAAATCCGTACCCCGATGAATGCCATAAAAGGTTTTGTGGACCTCATTCTGCAAATGAAAATTTCCGATGAACAGAAGCAATACCTTCTTCTTGTGCAGCATTCAACAAATAATCTTTTATCGATCATTAACGACATCCTTGATCTTTCCAAGATAGAAGCTGGGAAACTGGACATTGACGATGTAAGCTTCGATATTACGGCCCTTATTGATGAGACCATTCATTTTCATCTTGTAACAGCAAAAGAAAAAGGGCTTCAACTTGCTTACCATTTCCAGCCGAATACCCCTACCAGACTGTATGGAGATTCTGGTCGCCTGCAGCAGGTGCTCAACAACCTTATCTCCAACGCCATTAAATTCACGCCATGGGGCGGGGTTGAAATTGACATCACTGCAAAACCCATCTCAGGCGCTGAAAATGACGACACTCCTGAGTGGCAATTTCACTTCTCTATTATGGATACCGGAATTGGAGTTACCAGGGAACGCCAGGAAAAGATATTTCAGGCCTTTACCCAGGAAGACAGTTCCACCACCAGAAAATTTGGCGGAACCGGGCTGGGCCTCACAATTTCCAACAAACTGGTTGAGCTGATGCACGGTAAAATATGGTTGGAAAGTAGAGCGGATCAGGGAACTATTTTCCATTTCACTGTCCCCTTCGCTCTGGATCGCGAAATGACCGAGACTAGAAAAGGCAAGGGTTCCCCCAATAATCATCCCCCCATACCTATCTCTCTTTTTAAAAATGTCCATATCCTTATTGCCGATGATGAGCCAATCAACCAGATAATGTTTACAGCAATCCTCAATCAACAGGATTGTAATATCACCTGTGTTGCTGACGGTAAACAGGTTGTGGAAGCAATTACAAATAAGACCTACGACCTGATACTGATGGACATTCAGATGCCGGAAATGGATGGCACTGAAGCAACCAGACAGATCAGAGCAATGGAGAAAAAGCATACTGATCACATTCCTATCATTGCCCTCACTGCTCATGCCATGAAAGGAGACAGAGAACGATATCTGAACGCAGGGATGGATGCCTACATCACAAAACCAATAGATGCGGCGGAACTCATTTCTACCATTGCAGAATTACTCCAGCTTTCTCAGGACAAGAGAGAATCCTGAACCAGCTCCCATCCCCTCTTCACCCTGTATCCGCCTTTCACCATCCCCGACCACATTTTCCCTATGGGTATATTTACCAACCCGAAAACCCGTATTTCCACCAATTGTATCTATTGGTCAGTATGATATCATTACAGGAAGTTTAAGGTACATTAGGAATATTTTCCAACATTCTTTCAGTTAGATAAGGAGAGACATGAATAAGCGAAGACATAGCAGACTGAATGCATCCGGCATGGAAGTGGATATTGCTGACAGGGTGGGATTCAGTACAGGAACCATTAAGGATATCTCACGATTTGGTGTTTGTATCACGGACATCCCAAGAAAACTGCAGACGCAAAACGACTCTTTTACAGCTGTCATCACCGGCAATGGTCGTCGCTTCAGACTGCAGCTTCAACCAAAATGGGTAGAGGAAGATGGCCTGACAACAACCACCGGAGCGATTATCACCAATGCCCCATGGGACTGGACGGCAATGCTGATAGAGCTGGAACCCAAAGATGAAGATATATGGACAACCCACTGAGCATCGCCCTTATCAGGGAAATAACACTCCGTCTGCTATGACCCGAGACTGAATCATATCAGACGAAGCGCTCATTGAAAACTCTCCCAGTTACCTCAGTATCAGGCCACCTTTCTGGTGCTGCAGGCTGCAGATGGAGAGTCGCTTTTGAGGGCAGTCATCACGGTGGAGAGTTCTATCAGCACCCCAAGTCCCTCCTGAACTTCCGGCCGTTTCATAGCACTCATCATGCCAAAAATACCGCGTACCGGTTCAATCTTCTGAAAATCGACCTGCTGCATCTTTGTCCCGACCCTTTCGATCATCCCAAGCACCTCTTCAAATGCTTCAAAGACACCGCGTTGTTTGAGACATTCCAGGCGCTCCACTGCATCGTTAAAGGCAAGTTTAGAAAGCCCATCAGCATCCTTTTTCATTTCCATCAGTGAACCAAGCATTTTCAGTCCATCTGCCATATTTCCCATATTGACAATAAACTGTTTGAGTAGTTCCTGCAGATTGGCAGGTTCAAATCCCTGTAGTGTGCTTTGCAGCTGCTCCACCAGTTCCTTGAACATATCCTTGGAGTATGGCTCAAAATCTTTCTTGAATTCCATAAACTGATTCAGTGACTTCAGAGCCTCAGAGAGATTTTTACTGGAAATAAGCGTCTGCCCCACCATCTCTCCCACATCTTCCAGGTCAAATCGTCTATCCAGACCACTTAACTTGGAAATGGCGCTGATAACCATATCGTTAATAAGCGGTTCCATTTCCTGCTTCAACTCGACATAGGGCCGTATTGCCTGTTTGGCTTCCCGAACCTCCAGGGTGAGTTCGTCAAGGCGAGCGAGAATTTTTTCTTCATTGGTCATAACTCCCCCCTTAATCCTGGACTTTGCCGGCAAGCGACATTTGTGCTTCAAGGGGCATCTCTTCTCCACTTACCAG
>JAOZKX010000138.1 GCA_029935135.1 Desulfocapsa sp. | reverse complement strand
ACGGCTATGTGAAAATGTTCGGTGAGAATCCTGATGAACAGGAAGGTGCCGCCAGTGACAGAGAGGCCTCCTTTGCCCATAAAACTGTGTGGCAGCGTTTTCTGATCGTCCTGGCCGGGCCTCTTTTTAATCTCCTCTTTACTGTTGTGCTCTTTTTTGTGATTTTTTTCTTTGTAGGGCTGCCCGATAGTCGTGATACCACGCGTATTGGACAGGTCAATGAGGATTCCCCTGCTGCCGCTGCCGGTCTTCAGGTAGATGATACTATTCTTGCCATTAATAATAGTCCCACTGTGGAGTGGATGGATGTCCTGAATTCAGTGAAGGACAGTGACGGCAAAGAGTTGAGCATTACAGTTGCCCGAGCCGAGGAAGAGTTGCAGATTTTTGTTATTCCAAAGGTGGATAAGGTGAAAAATATCTTTGGTGAGGAGGTGGGGGAGCGCTATATGATTGGCATCGTCAAGGCAGAGGAACTTTTCTATAGTCCCACAGGCCTTGTTGGAGCCTTTAACGCTGCCTGCGCCCAAACCTGGATGTATATATCTCTTACCGTGATGGGTTTTGTGAAACTGGCCCAGCAGGTGGTTCCTGTGAAAGAACTTGGCGGGCCCATTTTGATTGCCCAGATTGCCGGGAAACAGATGCAGGCGGGCTGGGTAAATCTCGCCTTCTTTATGGGGCTCCTCAGTGTTAACCTTGGTATTCTCAATCTCCTCCCCATACCCGTGCTTGACGGTGGGCATTTAATGTTTCTTTCCATAGAGGCGATCCGCCGCAAACCAATGACTGAGAAAATACAGATTGTTGCCCAACAGACAGGCATGGCCCTTTTGGGAACATTAATGATTTTTGTTTTTTATAATGATATCGCAAGGATTATGGGCTGGTGAGTAAAGACCATCCCCTGATACTCTCCGTCGACACCGCCACCACTGCCAGTTCGGTGTCTATTACTGCTGGAGATGTCTATAGTGGTGAATGTATTGCCTCACTGATCCTCAACAGCAAAATCACCCACTCCAGGCGTCTTCTCACATGCATTGAGTGGCTGTTGAGCGAAAGTGATATCTCCATTCATGATATCGATGGTGTTGCAGTGGGCCTGGGGCCAGGATCTTTTACCGGTTTGCGTATTGCCATGGCAACGGTCAAGGGAATTGCACTGGCTGCTGAAAAACCCTTGCTTGGGATTTCCACCCTCGATGCGCTTGCCTTGAATTGTTCCGGGAGTAGTCGTGTCTGTGCTGTTATTGATGCCAGAAAAAAAGAGGTCTATACTGCGTATTTTCAGCGTGACAGCTCAGGAGTTGTGCGTCGAAAAGGTGAAATACGGGCCATTGCTCCCGAGCAGCTTGCGGCAGAGATAGAAGAACCTGTTCTGCTGGTGGGTGATGGTGTGTTTACCTATGGTGAGCTGTTTCAGAAGAGAGTGGAAGGGCTGCTGACAATAGCTCCTTTACCGCTGCACTATCCAATGGCTTCTGCCATTGGTTTTCTCTGTGCGGAAAAGCTTGCGGCAGGAGATCTGCTGGACTTGGAAACAGCAGCCCCGTTGTATGTAAGGGCTTCCGATGCTGAACTCAGTCTGGTAACGAAAAAGGATCCCAAGATATGATACTGAGAAGACAAACACGAAAAATCCATGTCGGTCAGGTGGCGGTGGGTGGGGGAAGCCCTATTTCTGTCCAGTCCATGACCAATACCGATACCCGCGATGTGGAGGAAACGGTTGCCCAGATTGAACGACTGCAGGATGCGGGCTGTGAAATTATTCGGGTGGCAGTACTCGATACCGATGCAGCTGCAGCAATTACCGAAATTAGAGAAAAAATCTGTATCCCCTTGATTGCTGATATTCATTTCGATCATCGTCTGGCAGTTGCGGCCATGGAACATGGAGCCCAGGGAATTCGTATCAATCCAGGGAATCTTGGCGGGCCTGAAAAACTGGCAAGGGTTGTTGATGCAGCAAAGGCCCACAATGTTCCCATCCGGGTTGGAGTAAACAGTGGTTCCATCGAGAAAGATCTTTTAAAAGAGTATGGATATCCCAGCGAAGAGAATCCCATGGCCCTTATTGAAAGTGCTCTCAGAAATGTTCGCCTCCTTGAAGAATATGGATTTCATGAGATAAAGATATCCATAAAATCCTCAGATACATTGACCACAATCAGCGGCTATCAGCAGCTCTCCAAGCTTACAGATTATCCCCTCCACATAGGGGTAACTGAGGCTGGTGGGCTTATTGCCGGTACTGTTAAATCAAGTGTGGCTCTGGGTATTCTTTTACATCAGGGAATTGGCGATACCTTCCGCATCTCTCTTACCCGTGATCCGGTGGAGGAAATCCGGGTGGGCTTTGAGCTGCTTCGCTCGCTGAAAATCAGAGAGCGGGGACCGGAACTGATATCTTGTCCAACCTGTGGCAGAACACAGATTGATCTTTTTTCCATAGCCGAAGAGGTTGAACGCTTTGTGCAGACAATGGAAAAACCGATAAAAGTAGCGGTCATGGGTTGTGTCGTCAACGGCCCAGGCGAAGCAAAGGAAGCGGATATCGGACTTGCCGGCGGCAATGGTGTTGGAATTATTTTTAAGAAAGGTGTCTTGTTTAAAAAGGTGAAAGAAGAAGAGCTGTTACAGACTTTTTTAAACGAATTGAAATTAATAGAACAGGAACAGTAAAAAAAATATACTATGCGATACTCACAATCCCTTATTCCCACATTAAAAGAAACCCCTGCAGAGGCAGAGGTTGTTAGTCATCGTCTCCTTCTCCGCGGTGGATATATCAGAAAGCTCACGGCAGGGATATACAGTTATCTCCCCCTGGGCCTTGCTGCCATACGAAAGGTTGAGCAGATTGTCCGTGAAGAGATGAATCGTGCAGGAGCCCAGGAACTCTTGATGCCCATGGTACAGCCTGCCGATCTCTGGCGTGAAACGGGACGGTATGAAAAATATGGTCCGGAGCTCCTCAGATTTCATGATCGTCATGATCGCGAGTCCTGTCTTGGACCAACCCATGAGGAAGTCATTACCGACCTTGCCCGTCGGGAAATTCGTTCATATCGTGATATGGGAAAAAATCTGTATCAGATCCAGACAAAGTTTCGGGATGAGATCAGACCCCGTTTTGGTCTGATGCGTGGACGCGAGTTTATCATGAAGGATGCCTATTCCTTTGATGTGGATGATGCCCAGTCTGAAAAATGTTATCAGAAGATGTTTGAGGCCTATACACGCATCTTTAAACGCTGTGGTCTGGATTTTCGTCCTGTGGAAGCGGATTCCGGGACCATTGGCGGCAGTTTCTCCCATGAATTTATGGTGCTTGCCGATACCGGTGAAGATACCTTGGCGATTTGCTCCAGTTGCGACTATGCCGCCAATATGGAAAAGGCTGCAGTGAAATTGCCCGTTGCGGATGATTCTGCCCTTCTGGATCTGGAAAAAGTCGAGACACCCGGAAAACGAAAAGTGGCGGCAGTCTGTGAGTTTATGGATATTGTCCCCCGGGAACTTGTGAAAACACTGGTCTTTCTAGCAGATGGGCAGGCTGTTGCCGTACTTGTCCGTGGAGACAGGGAAGTGGAAGAGGTGAAGCTCAAAAATCATCTCGGTGTAGTGGAAGTAGAGATGGCAGATGATAAACAGGTATATGACGCAACCGGTGTTCCCACTGGATATCTTGGACCTGTGGGTATCACGGTGAAACTGGTTGTTGACCAGGAAGTGGCTGCCATGAAAAATTTCACCGTTGGTGCCAATGAAAAAAATTATCATATGAAAAATGTGAATATTGGCCGGGATTTTGAAGCTGTATCCGTGGCTGATCTACGCCAAATCACCAAAGATGATCCCTGTCCACAGTGTGGAGAGCCGTTGATTCTGCGGGAAGGTATTGAGGTTGGCCATATTTTTAAATTGGGGACCGGCTATTCCAAGGCGATGAAGGCCTTCTATCAGGATAGTGATGGCCAGGAAAAACCGATGGTCATGGGTTGTTACGGGATAGGGGTGAGCCGCATTGTGGCTGCTGCCATTGAGCAGAATCATGATGAAAATGGAATGATTTTCCCCATGCCCCTTGCCCCTGTGCAGGTTATTTTGTTAAATCTTGGTATCAAAGATGAACAGATCACCAAGATGGCGGATTCTCTCTATGAGGAATTGATGGCCAGGGGGGTTGAGGTACTTCTTGATGATAGAGATGAACGGCCTGGTTTTAAATTTAAAGATGCCGATCTGCTCGGTATCCCATTGCGGGTGACTGTAGGCAAGCGGTTTAGCAAAGATGGTATAATCGAGTTGCGCACGCGCCGGGATGGAGCCATAGAAGAGCTGCAGCCGGAAGCGTTGGCGGCACGCATTGTTGCCCTCATTGATGCGGAAATAACCGCTGCTCAATAATGGTGCCCCCCATCTGCCTTAATATTATTTAATAAGCATGTTTTTTTAGAAATGGATAATGAATTAACAGTTATGATCAATCCGGATGGCTTGAAGATCCTTGCCAGGAGTTATCTCCATGGTGTTGATCTGGATCCCATCGATAAGGCGTGGGAACTTGCCCTTTCTGTTCATGCAGAAAAAATGCATTTTTCCGGAACGCCCTATCTTGAGCATACTCTGCAGGTGGCCTCCACTTTGGCTTCCATGCATCTGGATATAGATACTGTAGTGGCCGGATTGCTGCACGGCATCTTAAAAGAGGATGTGACCCTTCAGGATTTGCGGGACCAGTTTGGCGAGAGCGTGGCAAATATTGTGGATGGTTCCACACGAATCACCAATGTTCAGTACAATTCCAAGCTTGCTCATCAGGCGGAAAATGTTCGCAAGATGCTTCTTGCCATAGCAAGTGATATTCGCGTGCTGTTGGTAAAACTTGCCGATCGTCTCCAGGATATGTGTCTGCTGGATAGTGTTCCCGTTGAAAAACAAAAAGAGATAGCCCGGGAAACCAAAGATCTCTACGCTCCTCTGGCCTCTCGCCTTGGCATTGACTGGATGAAAAGAGAGCTTGAAGATCTTTCCTTTCAGTATCTGTATCCTGAAGAATATCGAGAGTTGGTGAGTGAACTGGAGAGCTCCCTTGAAGAGCGGCAAAACTATGTCGACGAAGTGATCTCTATTTTCCACCAGAAACTCGGCGACAGCAATATCCACCCCACCCGTATTATCGGTAGACCCAAACATCTCTATTCCATTTATAAAAAGCTGATAGCCCAGAGAATACCCCTGGAACGCGTCTATGACAAGGTTGCTTTCCGCATTATTGTCAATACCGTACAGGAGTGCTATGAGGCTCTGGGAATAATTCATGCCAACTGGATACCTGTTCCCGGGCGTATTAAGGATTTCATTTCTGTTCCCAAGGCCAACAATTACCAGTCCATGCACACAACAGTGAATGGTCCACGAGATCATTTTATTGAAATTCAGATCCGTACAGAACGGATGGATCGTGTTGCTCAGGAAGGGGTCGCAGCGCATTGGGCTTATAAAGAAGGGCAGAGTGCTACGGCAAATGATACCAAGCTCTTTAAAAATCTGAAGAATCTGGTTCAGCATCTGCAGGAAGTGGAAGATCCAAAAGAGTTTCTTGATTCTGTGCATGGTGAATTATATACACCCGAAATCTATGCCCTCACCCCCGGCGGGGAAGTAAAAGAATTCCCCCTGAACAGTTGTCCTATTGATTTTGCCTATGCAATTCATACAGAAGTTGGTGATCACTGTGTGGGGGCGAAGATCAATGGCAAACTTGTTCCTCTCAAATACCATCTGCAAAATGGTGATATTGTCGAGATTGTCACCTCAAAAAATCAGCGTCCAAGAAGGGGATGGCTGAGCCTTGCAACCACCAATAAGGCAAAATCGAGAGTTCGTGCCTGGTTGCGTAGAGAAGAACGGGAAAGAGCGCTTAATCTGGGTCGTGAAATTTGTGACAAGGCATTGAAACAGAACCATACGACCTTGAAAAAAATGGTGAAAACCGGTCACATTAAGCTGTTGTTAAAAGATCTGCACTGTAACTCTTTAGATGATATGCTGGCCAAGGTAGGTAACGGGACGATTACCGTACAGCACCTTGAAAGAAAACTGCTGCCTCCTGAAATGGCGGGAGATAGTTATGAAGAAAAGATAGCTGAGGGGCCTGCAGCGCTGGAAAGAACAGAGAGTTCTGCTGTGCTTCCTCCTGCATCTGCCAGTGGCTCAGGGATTCATATCGATGGTATTGATGATATAATGGTGAAAATCAGTCGCTGTTGTAACCCCGTTCCCGGTGATCATGTTATGGGGTTTATCACCAATGGTCGAGGG
>JAOZKX010000137.1 GCA_029935135.1 Desulfocapsa sp. | reverse complement strand
TCAGCCTGATATCCCAACCAAGAAGGGTCGGATCATCGGGGACAACTACCTTAAAATAGGTCCAGGGGCTGGCTCCCTGATTGGTCACAGATAAGGTTCCGTTGTTAAAGGAAACCTCTGCTGCAGGTATAGCACGGGTTGTCAGCGAGAAGGCACCCAGTGCCACCTCCGGAGTATACACTCCGATATACCAGATATCTGCCGGATGTCCGGGGCGCTGCATAAGGCCGGAGGTGGAACTGTAATCAACACGATAGGCGGTGGAGACAACTGGTCCGTTGTTGCGGTACTGCCAGCGTCCGGGAACGGCATTTCTACGAATGGCGATTTCGGTACCTGCAACCTGGTTGCCCAGTTCCAATTCCCAGCCAAGGGTTCCCAGCTGGGAGTCAATGTCGCTCACCTGATAGTAACGCCAGCCTGTCTGGTTTTCAAAGGCAGCACCATTTGTAAGGGCTGGAGATTCATTGACAAAGTCAGCCGGGCTAATTACCGGGTTCTGGCTGGTGAGAGAAAAGCTAAAGCTTCCTGTGCCATACACAGTGACATACCAGGTGCCGTCTGTTAAATAATCCGGAACCTGAATAATGGAATCAACGACGGGAGCGATTGCCTCGGACAGACCGTTATTATTCCAGCGGTTTGGCGCTTCGCCCTGGCGCAGGTACACATGGGATTCCCCTGAAGTGGGAGAACAGTTGACCTGCCAGGCGATCTGATCGATGGGTACTTCTATCTGATAGGTGAGATAACCGTAACCGTCATCATCGCTGCCGGTGAGGACAAACTCAAATTCATCCCTTCCCTCATCCACATATCCGGGCTGCAGGGAAGGTGTCCGTATCTGCTGTTTCCTGGAATCCAGACTGAGGGTGGTCCCGGCCATGGCGGTAAGGCCGACATAATAGAGATCACTGGTCAGGTACACAGGGACCAGAAGCATCTGACCCCTCTCTGTTTGTTCATAATAACTGGTGGAAGTGGAAACCGGAGCGTAATTTTTATTCACATAGATGTCTGCATCGGCACCATTGGCGTAGAGTCGCCACCCTTGCGTATTTTCTGCTATCTGGGTCTTAAAGTAAACGGTTCCTTCAGCTCCTATGGTAACGGTGCCGGAAGAGCTGGAGGCGTCGGCAGCCAGATCACCTAACTCATGGACATAGATATCGCCTGAAAACAGTGACCACTGGGAGTTCGCTTCGGCATGCACCAGAAGGTACCAGCTCTGATTTTCAGCATACTGACTGTTATCAAGGATAATACCGTCAGTTTCTGTGCCTTCGATTGCTGTTGTGTTTTCCGAACGATAAGAGAAAGAAACAGTGCTGGGGGCACTATCCCTGCGCATATACAAATCTGCGGCACCAGTGTTAACCTGCAATCCATTCCTCCAAGCACCTGCCGCTGAAGCCTGGCTGGTGATCTTATACAGATAATCTCCACCAACCGTGTCCGGGTTATTCAGAAGCTCACTACCAAGGGGAGCAGTGCCTGGATCCCAGGTCAGGTCACGGGCATAGAGTGGTTCTGAGAGAATGGTATAGGAGATATCAGCATCGGCATGGACCTGAATAAAATAGGTGTTGTCAGCAATGAGATCCGTACTGTCCGGAGCAACCAGAATGGTGTGCAGATTATTATTGGACTTGGAAACAAACGATGTCCCTGTAGTCGTATCTTTACGCAGATCCATATCACAGTTGGCATCAGCGTTAATCGAGATACGCCATCCCTGGTGATCTGCAGGAAGGATAATTTCATAAAAGCGATCCGTTCCTGTGGTCAGGCTGTTGTTTTCCGTAAAGCTAATATCTTCGGCAAAGGCTGGAGCGGTCAACATAAGGAACAGTGCCGCAACAGCAAGGACTATTTTCAAAGCTTGCAAACAACAAGAGGGCATCTGGGCGAAAGAAAAATGAGTGCGATCCATACGAGAATTTCCCCTATATATCAGTTTCATGGTTGCAGGCTCTGCAGAAATTGTTACGAATTATCATCAAAAAATGTGTTATCAAAAAATGAATTTCGTTGCCATATTACTAAACAAAGAACAGAAAACAATAGGCATAATGCCTAGATGCATCTAAGCATTATGCCTAGCCCTCCAGGAATCCCTTCCTCAGGAACCTCTATTTACGGATTTTCAAATACATAGGGCGCAACTCACCGTGGTTTGTTTTATATCCTTTCAAGATTACTCAAAATTCATTATGATAAAATAAGAAAACAATTTACTTTATTCACCCAGTAAGGAGCAACCCATGAAACAGACCCTTTTCCTCCCGGTCCTTCTCGTTCTCACCCTTTTACTCTCCTCCTGTGCCGATCCCAACAAGGCCCAGATGGGTGCCGGTGGAGGTGCCGTAGCCGGAGCACTTGCCGGACAGGCCATTGGTCATAATACTGAAGCGACCCTGATTGGAGCCGCAATTGGTACTATGCTTGGCTATATGGTTGGCAACGAGATGGATAAATATGACAGACAGCAGCTGAACCATGTCTACGAACGCGGCGTCTCCGGGCAGACCAACGGCTGGCGTAACCCCGATAGCGGCAACAGCTACCAGGTTACCCCGCAGCCAGCCTATTCCAATTCGCAGACCAAGCAGCCCTGCCGTCAGGCACAAATCCAGGCCGTAATAGATGGCAAGACTGAAACCACCTACAGCACCGCCTGTCGTGACCAGTATGGCCACTGGCAGTTACAGAACTGATCCAATGCACAGCGGCGAGTTTACAGTGGTCAGCACAGAGCAGATGCACCTTATCGATATCACGACTCAGGTGAAAACCCTGATTCAGGAGAGTGGTATAATGGATGGCATCTGTTATCTCTTTAATCCACACACCACTGCCGGGCTGACCATTAATGAAGGGGCAGACCCGGATGTACGCACGGATATCATAAAAGGTTTTAAAGAAATCGTTCCCCTGGACTACCCCTTCCGCCATATGGAAGGGAACTCACCATCCCATATTATGGCATCCCTTATGGGAGCATCCCTGACTCTTTTTATCCAGAATGGCAACCCACAGCTGGGAACCTGGCAAGCCATCTATTTTTGCGAGTTTGACGGCCCCAGAAGCAGAAAAATTCAATACAGGCTGCAGGCGTCATGACTCTTGATCCCCACCAGATGTGTTTTGGCCTAAACGAGGAGCTTGACCGCAGCTCCATTGCCTGCTTTCTCCAGCTCCTTGGCAGAAAAGAATTTACGGAAATATTTGCCAAACGACTGAGCAGTGATGAGATTCAAGAGCTTGTTCACACCCTGACAGGATTTTTAAAGAAGAATATGAGCGAAGACGAATACCACGAACTGTTTCTCCTCGAACGCTCCCCCCATACCCACTCTGACAACAGTTAACTGAACAGACATGGCACACGATATCCTTTATGATCTTCGAAGTTTTATAGAACTCCTCAGGCGGGAAAACCAGTTACATGTGATTGAAGAAGAGGTTGACCCCTATCTGGAAATAGCTGAAATCCATCGGCGTGTCATCAATCGCCAGGGACCGGCACTGCTCTTCAGCAAAGTCAAAGGCAGTCAATTCCCGGTTATCACCAATCTGTTCGGTACTGCCAAACGGCTGGAACTTGCCTTTGGCAAACGACCGCAGCAGTTTGTGCAGGATCTTGTCCATCTCACAGAATCGATGATGCCCCTCAAGATGAAGACCCTGTGGGATCACCGGCAGCTCATACAAGACGGCCTGAAGATCGGGATGAAAGAACAGAAACAGGGACCGATCCTTGAAAACTGTCAACAACCGACACAACTCGGCAGTCTGCCCATGCTCACCTCCTGGCATAGTGACGGGGGGGCCTTTGTCACCCTGCCTCTCGTATACACAGAACATCCAGAGGGCAAGGGCCATAATCTTGGCATGTATCGTATTCAACGCCATGACGAGCAGACAACCGGTATTCACTGGCAGATCCATAAGGGAGGCGGCTATCATTATCATGCAGCAGAGCAGCTGAACCAGGCCCTGCCCATGACCCTTTACATCGGCGGCCCGCCCGCCCTGATGCTTGCCGCCATCGCCCCGCTACCAGAAGATATCCCGGAACTTATGCTGACCTCTCTTCTCCTGGGCAGGAAACTGGATATGACCCCGGATCCACAGGGTGGTCATCGTCTTGTGGCAAATGCAGAATTTGCTGTACGCGGCGTGGTTCCACCTCATATACGAAAGCCCGAAGGTCCTTTTGGCGACCATTACGGTTACAACTCTCTGCAACATGATTATCCCATTTTCCAGGCAACACACCTCTACCACCGGAACAATGCCATTTATCCTGCAACCATAGTTGGCAGGCCTAAGCAGGAAGACTACTTTATCGGTGATTACCTGCAGGATCTGCTCTCTCCCCTATTCCCGCTGGTCATGAAAGGGGTTCGGGAGCTGAAGACTTTCGGTGAAACCGGGTTTCACTGCCTGGCTGCTGCACGGGTTGCAGATCGCTATCCACGGGAAGCCTTTGCCGCCGGACTTCGCATTCTGGGAGAGGGGCAGCTTTCACTGACCAAATTCCTTATCCTGACAGATGGTGATATTGATATCACCGATTTCCCTGCCCTCTGGACCCATGTGCTAGAGCGTATTCACTGGGATCGTGATCTTTTTGTCTTTGCCAATGTCTCCCAGGATACACTCGATTACACTGGGCCTTCGGTAAATAAAGGCTCAAAGGCGATGATGATGGGGCTTGGAAAAGAAAAAGTCAGAGAGCTGCCCACTGAATTCTCAGGTGACCTCCCTCCCCACTGCAGCCGGATCAAATGCTATCTTCCCGGGACATTAGTGGTACAGACCGAGTCCTACGAGAAACACGCTGAGCTTGCTGCAACCCTTGCATCCTCAGCGGAATTTGCTGACTGGCCGGTCGTTCTCATTGTTGATAACTGTGATGAGGCCACCTGCTCACTGCAGGAATTTCTCTGGACATTCTTCACCCGTTTTGAGCCAGCTGCTGATATCCATGGAGCCGTAACAACCGTACAGCGTTTTCATGTTGGACTTGCCCCACCTGTTGTTTTCGATTGCCGGATGAAACCCTGGTATACCGATGTCCTCGAAGTTGATGAGGCCACCCGTAAACTTGTGGATTCCCGAATCTCCAGTCTCCTCCCCTCACACCTCTATTAAGCCATGGCAACGCCCCTTCGTCTGCAAAAATATCTGGCCAAATGCGGTATTGCCTCCAGACGTAAATCGGAGGAGTTTATCGCCCAGGGACGAGTGAAGGTGGATGGCCAAATCATCACCTCCATGGGGACCCTGATAACTCCAGGTAAACAAACGGTTCACTTTGACAACAAAGAGGTGCAGGCCAGCGAGGAGCTTATCTATATACTGTTGAATAAACCCAAAGGCTATGTCACCACCCTGTCAGATCCACAGGGGAGGCCCATTGTAACCTCATTGCTCCAGGGAATTGGGCAACGGGTTTTTCCCGTGGGCAGACTGGATCTGGATACGGAAGGTGCACTCATCCTTACCAATGATGGAAATCTTGCCCAATCCATCCAGCATCCAAGCAATGAGGTCAACAAAACATATGAGGCAGAAGTCCGTGGACATCCTGGGAAGAACACTGTACGACAGCTGGAAAAAGGTATTTTACTGGAAAACAAACAAACTGCTCCGGCCACAATCCGTATTCAGAAACGAAAGAAAAAAACCAGTGTAATGATTATTACCATCCACGAGGGGAGAAAACGCCAGGTGAAAAAAATGTTCCAGGCTGTTTCACACCCTGTAATTTCTCTGAAAAGGCTCGCCTATGGCAGACTGACCCTGGATGGTCTTGCCTCAGGAAAATATAAAATCCTTACACAAAATGAGCTAAAAAGGATTTTTTCAAACAAACTCCTTTACAAACAAAAAAATAGCTGATTAAATCTATATAGTTATCTGTTTAATAAACAGATGATCGCCGTCACAACTACTCGTATCCTCATGATTTAATGGCTTTTTCAAGGAAGCATCTGTGAGCCTCTCTTTGAAAAACCATAATTTTACTGAACGCCGTAAAATGACAACGGTGTTTACTTTGTTTAACTAGGAGTCAGGTATGAACAAATCCGATCTAATAGAATCTTTGTCACAGGATCTTGATCTTCCACACAGAGAAGCTGCTGCCATCACTAATACTATTATCGAGACCATGACCGAGGCACTGGCTCAAGGGGATAGTATAGAGATACGTGGTTTTGGCAGTTTTGTTATTAAGGACTACGGAACATACGAGGGGCGAAACCCCAAGACCGGTCAGAAAATCAAAGTAAGTCCAAAAAAATTACCTTTCTTTAAAGTTGGAAT
>JAOZKX010000136.1 GCA_029935135.1 Desulfocapsa sp. | reverse complement strand
CAATAATGCTAAATGACTAGGATTGGAAATGAAATAATGCCACCTTCATTGAGAAATACTTCACGCCAACCAAAACCATATTTTTTTATCATGCATACCTACTCCAGAATCCAGCGAACAGCCCTTTTCATCATTGTATTTTTTCTACTCATCCCTGCCTTAACGGCGGCAGCTCAAACTGTCAGTGTTAAAAAGGATGGCATAAATGTACGCACCGGACCCGGCACAAACTTCCCGGTCTACATGGAGCTGTTCAAAGGCTACCCATTAAAGGTCATTGAAAAAAAAGGTGACTGGTTAAAAGTTTCAGACTTTGAAAATGATAAAGGCTGGATCTTTGCCTCTCTCGTTGCACCGGGCTCTACTGTAATTGTTAAGGCAAAAAACTCCATTAACATGCGCTCAAAACCCTCTACAGATGCATCTATCGTCGCAAATGTCGACCGTGGTGTTGTCCTCACCAGGATTTCCACCCAGGGGAAATGGATTAAGGTTCGTCACAGTCAGGGTACTGTGGGCTGGATTTATTCCACCCTGCTCTGGCCCTGAGAGTAAGGGCCCCACCCGTCACCAAACCGGGCCACGCGGCTCCCGATATCAATGGGCAGGCGCACCAGCTTTCCGGCTTTATTGGCAAAGAGAAAATAGTCATTTTCAAGACCAAAAAAGAAAAGGTCTCTGGTAATGGCTACATCCTGTTTACAATAGTGGCAGATTTTTTCTATTTCGCCCTCCTTGTACCACTTCAGTGCCTGCAGACCGTCAGCTGATTTTTCTGTACCAAGTGTATGTTTGGCAAGCCTGTCAAGACTCAGGCGATATCCCAGTTGCTCCTGCACCACTTCCAGGATATCAAAAGTTTTTAGCTCCGAGAGATCTCTTCTTGTATAGCCGCTGAGGACCTGATTATCAAATCGTCTGTTATTAAAGCCAACAACCATCTGTAGAGAAAACAAATGGTCAAGCAGCAAGTCGACCTCATCTTCCAGATAGGTGACAAAGTCGTCTAGCTGTGAATCGTAGACAACTGCCACAGAGATTCCCATCCGATCTGCTTTGTGCCATCCCCCCACTTCTTTGGCCGATAATTTTGTTTCCAGATCAAAAACCCCGAAGTGTTTTGGCAGCTGAGCGAGAACGGTTCCGGAACTGCTCACTGTCTCTTCTCTTCCAGTTATGACTTCAATCCGAGATATTTGCTCATTGTCTGCAGACAAGGCGATATCTTTAAAATCATCCACTGTAAAATAGGTGGCTTGTGGCCGGCGCAGCAGGCGAAGAAGGTAAAGACAGGCATCCTTATCGATGGGCCTGTTTCCAGAACCACACTTGGGCGAATGCACGCAAGAAGGGCAACCGCTTGTGCAGTTGCAATCTAGGACGGTTCGTTCCGTCTGCTCCAGCAACTGAGCAATGCGGCTAAAGGCATCGCTGCACAGTCCGATCCCTCCGGGATAGCCATCATAGATAAACACTGCAGCACCTGCAGTCTGGTGATGGACCGGGCAGGAAATTCCACCGATATCATTTCGATCACAGAGAATAAGGAGTGGAAACATCCCAATCATGGCATGCTCAAGGGCATGGATTGCCCCCATAAAATGATATTTTTTCTCTTCCATCTCTTCCTGACTGACAAGGGGAATCTCCAGCCATATGCCAACGGTTTCAAAACTCTGTTCGGGAAGATCCAACCGCTCTGTTGTAATCAGTTTATTACTTCTCTTGTTTTTCTTTTGATAGCCGGTCACCTGCTCACGAACCAGTAATTTCCCTAACGAGACACCATAGCCGGCGAAACTTTTCTGCTCAAAGACTTCTAATATTTCAGTATGTTTCTCACTCAGCGGACGGGTATAATAGCTGTCCGTAAATGGTACGACTACTATTTCCTGACTTTCAATATCGGCCCGAGTGACTCTCCAGCTCTTTGCAGAATGGAGATAGACAGCTCCAGGATGACATTCTTTCAGGGCTCGTTGACCATCAATCCCCCCCAGTACTTCACCACTTTCACCATCAATAATCTGCAACTGTCTGCCACTGCCACGAAGACTCAACAGTCGTTGTGGGAATTTTCTCGTTGCAAACCACTCATCACCATCAGCAGACTGAAGCAAAACTGTTTTACGGGTCAGATCCTGCACAGCCTGTTTTATCTGCACCTCACAATGGGCAAGCTCCTCACGAACCAGGGTCAATTCTGCCGCCGCACAGTGCAGGTGTTTCTCCATAATTTCAGGATTTAAGGGGTTCAGTACCGCTGATTCCATATCCCGATCAAAAAAGTCACTGGGATTTCGCATAAAATATTGATCCAACCCATCCTCCTGGGCAATGAGGATCACAGCCGATTCTTGTCCCCCCCTCCCCACTCGTCCACCACGCTGCCAGGAGGCCATAATGGATCCCGGGTAGCCGACCAGAATACAGAGATCAAGGTTTCCGATATCTATCCCCAGCTCAAGGGCCGATGTGGAAATAACCCCAAGCAACTCTCCTGATGACAATCTTGTCTCAATATCCCGTCTCTCTTCCGGCAGGAATCCGGAACGATATGAGCTCAATTTTCCAGCCAGTTTCCCAAGACGCGGCTGCGTCCACATGGTAATAAGCTCAGTCATTTTTCGTGATTGCGTATAGACGATAGTTCGTATCCCCCTTTTCAACGCCGCTTCCAACAGTTGGCACGCTGTGTGCGATGCACTATCCCAGGGGTTAACAAAAAGCATATGCCGTTTGGCACGCGGAGCCCCGCTTGTGGTGATGGTGCTTACGGGCCTGTTAATAAGGGTGCGCCCTAATTCTTCCGGGTTGCCAATGGTCGCAGAGAGAAGAATAAAAACAGGATCAGCCTTGTAATACTCAAGGAGGCGTTGCAGGCGTCTTAGCACCCATGCCATATGAGATCCGAACACTCCCTTGTAGGTATGCACCTCGTCAATGATAATATAACGAAGATGGCGAAAGAAATGGACCCAGTTATGATGGTAGGGAAGAAAGGAAAGGTGGAGCATATCCGGATTGCTGATCAGGATATTTGGCATATTCGTGCGTATCTTTTTCCGTTTCCAGGCAGAAGTATCTCCATCATACAGAGCAGCCAGAGGAGAGCTGTTTTGTTCTTTCCATCCGGAGAAACGCTCAAATCCCTGTAAGACCCTCAGCTGATCCTGGGCAAGTGCCTTTAAGGGAAAGAGGTACAGTGCCTTTGCTGTGGTATCATGCAACACGGCATCCAATACCGGCAGATTATAAATCATACTCTTGCCCGAGGCAGTGGGAGTAGCAGCAATAATATCTTTTCCTGCCCCGGTGAGCTCCAGCGCTTCTGCCTGATGCTCATAAAGTTGTGTGATACCAAGATGTTTCAGCCAATCGGTCAATGGCTCGGCAATTGAACAGACAGGTGAACGCCAGCTGCCCGTCTCTTCCGGGAAAGACCTGTGACACACCACCTGCGGCCCATATTTTTTAGAAGCTTTTAATGCCTGCAGGTACTCAGCAATGGATTTCTGTTCCAGGCTCTGATGAGTTCTTCGCATTTTTTCTATGTCACAGCTTGCCGAAAGGGAGTAAAGTGTTTACTTTAGCTCTGAACAAAATAAACCGGTAATTTGAAAGGTACGCACCAACAATGATTAGTATAGCAACACTAGGGCCACATGGGTCGGACGGGTATAGGGCGGCACTGCAATATGCACCAGATGCTGAATTACACCTTTATAACCGCATCCCGGACATAATCAATGCTTTTTTGAATGAAGAGGTTGATTACGCCTTTGTTCCCATATACAACACCCGCGAAGGGGAAATAAAAGAATATTTCCGCCTTATGGAGCACCTGAAACAGGGCTACTGGGTAGATAATCTTGTCCTGCCCATCCATCTTTCACTGGGCTGTTTAAAAGAAAACAACTCGCTAGACACCCCAAAGGTGATTGTTGGCAGAAGTGGTGTATTTAAGCAGTGCGAAGATTATATCAGCCAGCACTACCCCGATGCCACCCTTATGACTGTTCCGGATATTGGCACAAGTATGGGAGAGATTCAGCGGGATCAGAAGTCAGACTACTTTATAATAGACTCTGAAGAGCTCCTCCTCGAACACGACTTTGAAATAAAAGACCGGGAAATTGCTGCCCATAACCGGACTCGCTTTGCCATTCTCGGTGAAAATCTGAGTGGTGAAACCGGATATGATGCAACGGCAGTCATCACCAGACCATTGAAGGACCGGGTCGGGATGCTTGTCGATATTTTAAGCGAATTCACAAATCGTGGTATCAATATCCTCGACCTTCGTTCTGAAAATGATATCAAGACCCAGAAATTGCAGATATACCTTGAAATTGAGGGGCATATTGGCAGTGACCTCCTCCAGGAAGCCCTGAAGCATATCGAAACAGATATTATCCAGGAAGATGAGTGTCTGCGTCTTCTCGGCTCCTTTCCCCGGGTTGACATGCGTGTCAAGAAAATCAGCTCCTTTGGCTTTATCGGAACGGGCAACATGAGTGACTGGTTTGCCGAGCGCCTGGAAAATGAGGGCTATACAACCATTATGACCGGCAGATCATCCGTCCTTCGTCCCGAAGAGATGATTCCCCAGGTCGATGTGGTGGTTATCTGTGTCCCCATTTCAGTGACAACAGCAACAATTAAACAGTATGGTTCTTTATTGCATGATGGTCAGGCATTGATTCTCCTTGCAGGAGAGTCGGAACAGACCCTACAGGCAGCCACAGAAGTTACCAGCCCCGGTGTAGAACTGATGCTTGTCCATAACCTCTGGGGCCCACAAGCCCTGACCATGAAAGACAAGAACGCCACGATTGTCCGCACTCCACGAAGCGGCAGTTTCTGTTCTGAATTTGAGGCATTTCTCTATAAACATGGTGCGGATATCTCTCAGGACAGCCCCAAAGAGCACGATATCCTTATGGGAGTGGGACAAAAGCTTCCCACCACAATTTCTGTAGCACTGGCCATGACTCTAAAAGAACATGCCATCGACTGTGAAGATATAGGCACCCATTCGACACTCACTTCCCTTTATGGGATCATTGCCATGGCGAGAATTCACAATCAAAATCCAAGAACCTATGCGGAGATCATGGCAACTGGTGGTGATGGGCAGAAGATAGTACGAAGTTTTGCAACAAACCTGCTACAGGTGATCAAGATGGCAGAGGATCAGGAAATCCCTGCCCTCTGTGATCTCATGGACGACAACAGCTCTACGCTTACTGCCGATTTCCTCAATATGCGAATGAAACAGTCAAAAGCAGTGGATGCAGTATTGAGTAAATCCTCAAATTAAACGAAACAGGCTTATGAAAACAGAAGATCAGCAAAATGGTCCTCAGGAAAAAAAAGGCTTATCAGGGAACTCTCTTTTGTTTGTGATCCTTATCGGCTGGATACTTTTTTCCTTATATACTGGTAGCCAGGGAGGCTCGAGATGAGGCCCCTCTCTCTTCCGGTCGGAAGGGAAACAATGTGACTTACCTGCAGAGTTCCAACAGAATCCTGCACAAAAAACCAACTAATACATTATCTGTCAGATATACTACCGGCAGCACAAGAAAGGAGTTTTACAATGGTTATTCAAAATACAGCAGTTTTTGACGAAGAACACACCTGCCCCGATTGCAAGGCCAAGATGTCCTGCTGTGAAGCACCTCCAGTGCATGTGGGCGATGGACTTGGCTGGGGATCTGAAGTTCTTTTTATCTGCCTCAACAATGAATGTCCCACTTTCCAGGGTGGCTGGAAAAAAGTCGATGTCAATTATGGCCACAAGGGGACCTTCAGAAATATGCAGCTTCCCGGCTCCACTGAGCTGAATGTGATGATGGTTGCCAGCGAATTCGCCTTCACCGGATCAATCATTGACCCGGTACAGATGCGGGAACAGAATGAACACTACCAGGAGAGACAAAAGGCCGTTGCCAAACTTGACACCTGCGTTCAAGACAATGACATCACGCCCGTTATGACCCTTATCCTTGATGAAAAAGCAACACCTGCCGACCGTTCAAAAGCAGTCAGTCTTCTCAAAGAGTTCAACGATCTTTCCTGTATTGATGCCATACGCAATCATACCTTTAAGAAAACCGACCTGGCACAGGAAATCAATATGGTCGTTTCTCAGTTACTCAAAGATAATTTCAAAAAGGAATGTCCCTTCTGTGCCGAGCTGATAAAGGCTCAGGCAACAAAATGTATGCACTGCAAGGCTGACATTTAACATTTACTCTTGCCAAATAAACTGGTAAGAGGTATATAGACAGCGGAATTATAGGCGGTGGGTGTAGCTCAGTTGGTGGTAGCACCTGGTTGTGGCCCAGGAGGT
>JAOZKX010000135.1:3399-6359 GCA_029935135.1 Desulfocapsa sp. | reverse complement strand
CCCGCATTGGCATATACAGGCAGTCGACAACGCCGGGACAAAACCCCGGCCCCACAAACATGATCCCCATGTTCATGAGTCAGAAAGATTCCATCTATTCTTTCCGTATCCCGTTGCAGAAGAGACATTCGTCTGGCAATTTCTTTACCTGAAAAACCTGCATCGATCAGTATGCGGGTTTTTCCAGACTCTATAAATAACGAATTTCCTTTACTGCCTGAACCAAGAAGTGCAAAACGCATCAATCACACTCCGGTGTGACCAAAGCCACCTGTGCCACGCTTAGTTGCGGCAAGCACATCCACAAGATTCAGTTGAGCCCGAACCACTGGAGCCAAGACCAGTTGCGCAATACGGTCACCACGCTGGACAGTATATTGGCTCATACCAAGATTGATTAGGGCCACACGAACTTCACCACGATAATCCGCATCTATGGTACCAGGACTGTTCACAACGGTGACACCATGTTTTACAGCAAGACCGCTTCTCGGGCGTACCTGCATTTCGTAGCCAGAAGGCAAAGCCACACAAAATCCTGTTGGAAAAAGATATATTTCCCCACAATCCAGGGTGTATGCCCGTTCTATTGCCGCCTGAACATCCATGCCGGCAGCAAGGTCAGAATGATATCCCGGCAGAGAAAGATCACTGTTTTTTGCTCGATCCAGCCAACTTATTTCCACCTTCTTTGTTTCCATTTCCTTCTCCCCATATACCTTTTAGAACACATTTCCACCATTATACTCACTTGTGAAGGATAAAGCCCTTCACGAAAGCATTTTGCCCAATAAAAAACAGGAGAAACACATTGACTGCACAATGCTTTATAAACTACTTATTTTTTTATAGGCTGTTTTTTTGCAGTTGCTTATCTCACAACAAACAGGTAGAAAATCAGATATTCAACCACTCTCAAAACTATCAAAACTCGGAACTTCAATACAGACGGTATGGACTTTATCATTAATCAGGATTTTCATGGCGTACGCCTTGATCGATTCCTTTGTAAAAAGTTCAGTGGGATTCCACTGTCCGGCATTTACCGTATGATTCGTAAAGGGCGAGCCAGGGTTAACGGGAAACGAAAAAAGCCACACTTCAGACTACAAAAAGATGATACAGTTCGTGTCTGGGTAAGTTCTGGACATACCGTTGTAAAAGATCTTATCCAGCTGTCCTCTGCTGAAAAGACGCTGGCCGCTGAGAGCATCGTCCATGAGGACGAGCATTGCCTCATCTGCAACAAACCTTCAGGACTTGTCATGCACACCGGAAGCGGGCATGATCATGGACTCACTGAGATCATGCAGGCCTACACTCACAACAGCCAACTCCACTTTGTCCATAGGATCGACAAAAACACATCCGGTCTTGTTCTTGCCGCCAAAACCCTGATAGCTGCAAGGGAACTCTCAGCACAAATACGAGGACAGAAAATAGAGAAATACTACTTTATTGTTGTCCAGGGGATTATTAAAAATGATCACTTTACGATTTCTTCCTACCTGAAAAAAGAAGCCGATTCTGTTGTCACCCACCCCGATGCAAACAATGGTGCTAAAATAGCCCAAAGCGATTTCACCGTACTTACAATCGGAAAGAACAGAACGCTTCTTGAAGCAAGGCTCCACACAGGAAGAACTCACCAGCTGAGAGTACAGCTTGCAGATGAAGGCTATCCCATTGTTGGAGACTATAAATATGGAAGAAAAGAAGGAAAGAAAATGTTTCTTTTCTCCCATCGGCTTGTTATATTATCACATTCTATTGATGTTTCTTTACCTGTTCCTGAAGATTTCTACTCACCACTTACTGCTGAATAGAAAAATCGTAACATGTGAAAATATGACCGCAGACAAACAAAGATTGTTCCTGCTCAAACTGAGAATCCCAATGAACAGATACCTTTTGATCCTTCTCTCCATCTTTTGTCTCAACCCTGCACAGGGAAGAACACAAGAGAAGCAGGCAACTGTTATAGACTTAAAGTTTTGTATCAGCCGGGTTCTTACATACAGCTCCGAACTTGGAATGGGACGGGCTACCTCCGAACAAAAGCAGGCTCTACTGAACAGTGCCAAAAAAGATCTTTTTCCAACCCTTGCCGCATCGGTTTCATCCACTCATCAGACAGACCCGATTCCAACCACATTCCCTGACAACATGCTTGGGTATCGTGTCTCTCTTGAACAACCCATATACCGAGGAAGCAGCATTGTAACCAATATCGATCAGGCTGAGAATTTTATGATTTCAGCGCAGGAAGATTTCAGGCGCCTGGTGAATGACATTGTCTACGAAACCTACAAACAGTACTACGCCCTTCTTCGAGCAGAAAAACTGGAAGAGGAAGAAGAACTCGCTGTCACCAGACTCCGCTCCCATCGTAAAGACACCCAGGCTTTTTTTGACGGTGGTATTGTCCCCCTGAACGATCTGCTACGCAGTGAAGTGGAACTGGCACAGGGTGAACAGGATCTGGTGGATGCAGTCAATCGTACGGATCAGGCCCGTTCTGTTTTGAATACCTCCATGGATCTTCCAATAAATGCCCCTCTGGAGATTGCCGCCATCACTCCCCATGAACTCAGCTCATTTTCCTGGGAAGAGACCCAAAGCAACGCTCTGAGTTATCGACCTGAAATCATTCAGGCAAGGCTGGCTGTTGAAGCTGCCAAACATGATATTATCTTAATCCGAGCGCCCTTTCTGCCGGATGTTATTCTTGACGCCTCCTATGCCAGCCAGATGGACTACGAAGCCGCCAGTGAAGGAGAGGATGAATGGACCCGTGAAAATACAATGGTTCGCCTTACGGCTTCCTGGCAATTCTGGAATTGGATGAAAGAGAGTGACGAAAACTATGCCGCCAAAATGGCTTTGCGGCGTGCCATTCATAATCAGAAAAAAATATCTGATGAAATATCACTTGAAGCACACTCAGCCTATCTGCACCT
>JAOZKX010000135.1:3064-3389 GCA_029935135.1 Desulfocapsa sp. | reverse complement strand
ACAGGGTGCAAAAAGGATTGTAGTTTCCCAGAAAGTAATTGAGCAGGCCAAAGAAAACTACCGCATCAGCGAAGCAAGGTACCAACGACAGGTCGCCACCTCTACCGATGTACTCGATGCTCAGGCCCTGCTGACCAGAGCAATGACAAACTACTTTGACTCTCTATACGGTTATGAGCTGGCAAAAGCTGCTGTCTGGCGGTCACAGGGATATTTCAGCAGCAAGTATGTTCCAGAGGAGTCTTCAGAGAAGAGAATCGACCTATAGTTCCCCCCTGGGACAAGCAGTTACCTGTAAACCCAACAATGCAATCCACTCCTGACT
>JAOZKX010000135.1:0-3054 GCA_029935135.1 Desulfocapsa sp. | reverse complement strand
TTCGTTCAACAATACGATCCACTACCACCTGTGATAAACGTAAGCGGGCACTCAGTTCAGTACCCCCTCGGAGTCTATCGCCTACCTGAGGAGTGTATGTGCCTCGAAGGTCTCTCTGCGGTCGCTATCTGCTGCACGACTCAAATCCCGACTTAAGCATTCAATAAACGAGTGATATCTTCTACTGGAATGGGCCGGTTAAAAAGATAGCCCTGAGCCTGGTCGCAACCAAAATCCTTTAATATATTCAGCTGAGCTTCTGTTTCAATTCCTTCCGCCACCACCTTCAAGTTCAAGGCATGTGCCATCTCTATGATGGATTTGACAAGCACCTTATCATTATCACTGCTCTCAAGGTCGGCAATAAACGAACGATCAATCTTAAGATGGGTAACAGGTAGTTTCTTCAGATAGCTTAACGATGAATAGCCGGTGCCAAAATCATCCACGGAGATCGAAACACCCAGTTCCCTGATACGAATCAGCGTCTCAATGGATTGCTCCATATCTTCCATCATGGATCTCTCCGTCACTTCAATCTCAAGATATTCCGGCGGCAGTTTACTGCCCTCAAGGACCGCTGCTATTTTCTCCACCATATCTTTAGAACGAAACTGTTTCGTTGAAAAATTTATGGACACAGAAAAATCTTTAACACCACTTTCCATCCAGGATTGGGCCTGCAGACAAGCTGCTGCCAACACCCAATCGCCAATCTGATTAATAAGACCTGAGTGTTCAGCAATATCGATAAAACTGTTTGGAAACATCAACCCGGCCTCTGGGTTCTGCCATCGGATCAATGCTTCCATACCAATTATCCGCTCTGTTGCTATATCCATTTTAGGTTGGTAGCAGAGAATAAATTCATCATTTTTAATTGCGGAATGGAGCTGACCCTCCAACTGCATCTGCTTAATACAGGCCTTATTAATATCATCAAAACAGAAGTGAAAAGTGTTGTTGCCAAGGACATTTTTTGCGTGTCGTTTGGCAGCTGCTGCACTTTGTTGAAGTGCCTGCGATGTTTCACCATCATACGGATATACACTGATTCCCACATTCATATTTACATAAATTTCATTATCACTGATGGTAAATGGCTTGGCAAATGAATCAATAATTCGTTTGACTATCCAGGTGATGGAATCAACCTGCTGTATATCTGTGAGGAGAACACCAAACTCTTCCTGGCCAACCCTGGAAACTGTCAAGTTGTTTTCTTTCTGTTCAAGTATGGCCACAGTATCTATGGCACGAAGTGCAATCATTAACCGCTCACTACAGGCAACAATCAATTCGTCAGCGATCAGATGCCCCAGAATATCACTTATTCTGGAAACAGAATCAATGGAAACAGAAAGAACGGCAACAATGGAATCGTAACGGTGGCCGCGTGCAAGTGCTATCGTAATACGATCGTCAAACAGTGCTCTGGTGGGTAGACCCGTTAATTTGTCATACGCTTCACTGTATTCCAATTCTTCCGTATGCTTAACAGCCTCTCCTTCAAGCTCCTCGATCCGATCCTGCAGCTGAATAATCTCCGGCCCAACAGAAATCTCAACCTGGGGGAGTACAGGTTCTTCTGTCAAGGCATCGGCTTTATCTTCTTCACTCTCTCCAATTCCTTCCTCTATCTTCTCTGCAATTTCTGTAACAGTATCATCACCCCAGCAGATAACCCGGTTTCGCCCGGACTCTTTTGCTATATACAGTGCCTTATCTGCCTGATCCGTTAGATCCTGAGGATCTTCCGGTTTGAGTTTTAATGAAGAGACCCCAAGGCTGATTGTTATTGGTACCCCTGTTGATATATCCTGTTTGACCTCTTTCCTTATCCGCTCGGCAACTTCTGCAGTCTGGGCGAGGGACAATCCCGGGAAGACCAGGCAGAACTCCTCACCTCCATAACGGCCAACCAGATCTGTTTCTCTGGAATTCGCCATAAGAATATTGGACATGGTAATAATGACTTTATCTCCTACACCATGCCCATGATTATCATTCACTGCCTTGAAATGATCAATATCCGTCATAATACATGACAATTCCGTACCATCTTTTTCAGCTCTCGTAAAAAGCTCACCGAACTGTTGAAATAATGCACGACGATTCAACAGGCGGGTCATTGGATCATGGGTGGCAAGAAATTCCAGTTCTATATTTTTATTCTGTATCTGATCATGGCTGCTTTGCAGATCAGTAACCATGCCGTTCAGCTCTCTATTCTTTTTATCAAGTTCTGTTACATCATCACAGGTGACAAGAACTCCACGCCCTTTTCCTTTTCCATCAAGAATCGGGCTGGCATTAATAACAAATCTCAGGGTTCCTTTGGCTTCTGTCTTCAAGGACAGTGGTACACCGATACGACTCTTCCCATCTCGCAGTACCTTCATCCAGGGCAATTGCTGAATATCACTCCCTGCCCGTCGTTCAATCCAATTCAACTCAGAGCCCCGATAACTGACGAGTTCTTCTGGAGTTTTCCCTATTTTTTCAGCAAAAGAGGTATTGGTCATCAAAATCTGCTCTTTCTCATCCATAAGCAGCACACCCTCTTCAAAAACATTAAACGCTGTCCTGATTCTGTCCGGAACAACTGCGGAGGGATCCAGCTCACGAAGAGTTCGCTTGATAAAAAAGAAATAACTGCCTAGACCGGCAATTGCGATAAAAACCAACAAACCAATATAAGAATTTTGCAGAAATGAAAGAAGATTATTCAGCCATAACTTTGCAAAAACAATCTCAACGGTGGCCCATTGTGTTTGCCCCCTGAAGATAGGCACCTGCACATGGGTAAGAGAGGACTTATCATCTTCCGGCTGCTGCCAGTGTTCGAGATGATTCCCGGACGACGCCAGAAGCTGCCCATTTTTTGTGCGTAGAGCAGTGGAGAGAATATCCTTATCCCGCTCCACCATAATCCTCATGGTATTCTTAATCGACGAGATATCACCTCGTTCTGCAGCAAAAGAAAATTGCAGCGCCAGGGACTCACAAAGATTTCGCCTGGAATCCATAACAATCTTTGCACGATCCGGAGCA
>JAOZKX010000484.1 GCA_029935135.1 Desulfocapsa sp. | reverse complement strand
ATGATTATGCATCTCTATAACTCAACATCAACCCTGCAGCGTCGTGCCGTTTTTAAGATGAGCCGGGAGGAGATAACAGCACTTGCCGTTGAAGGTGCTGGAATTATAAAGGAAGAGGTAGGGCGCTATCCCAAAACCCGGTTTCGTTATGAATATTCTCCGGAGAGTTTCACTGGCACAGAGATGGATTTTGCTCTGCATATTTGTGAAGCGGTGATGGAAGTATGGGAAGCAACAGGTGATAAACCCGTTATTATCAATCTTCCTGCAACCGTGGAGATGACAACCCCCAATATCTACGCAGATCAGATAGAATGGTTCTGTCGTAATATGAAAAATCGACACTCTGCCCTTATCAGTCTGCATGCACATAATGACAGAGGGAGTGCGGTTGCTGCCACAGAACTTGCCCTTATGGCCGGAGGGGACAGGGTGGAAGGTACCCTGTTTGGGAATGGAGAGCGTACAGGGAATGTTGACATCGTAACCCTTGCTTTAAATATGTTTACCCAAGGGGTTGACCCGGAACTTGATCTGCACGATATCAATAAGATCATAGAAATATCTGAAAGGGTAACAGACATTCCTGTTCATATTCGGCACCCTTATGCTGGGGAACTTGTGTATACAGCCTTTTCCGGCTCGCATCAGGATGCAATTAACAAGGGGATGGCCCTTTGTGAAGAAAATGGAGACGGTATCTGGGCAGTACCGTATCTGCCCATTGATCCCACGGATGTTGGCAGAAGTTATGAATCCATTATACGCATCAACAGCCAGTCCGGTAAAGGTGGGGTAGCGTTTGTCATGGAAAGAGCGTTTGGTCTAAAAATGCCCAAGGCAATGCATCCGGAATTTGGTGCCATTATTCAAAAAGTTTCCGATACTGCAGGGCGGGAATTGCAGCTTACAGAGATCTGGGATTCCTTCGACAGTGTATATTTACAGGTGGATGATCCCTTTAATCTGACGCGCTTTAATGTGGTGAAACGACATATTGAAAAGGATGCTGATGGCTCATTTGCCGAAATAGAAGCTGAGGTTGAGGTGCAAGGGAAAGGGAAAAGCATTACAGCCATCGGCAATGGCCCTCTGGATGCCTTTTGTACCGCCATGAAAAAGAATGTGACAGGAGACTTCTCACTCAGCCGTTACCATGAGCATGCTCTGACGAAAAGTTCCAGCTCCAAGGCTGCTGCTTATATTCAGGTGGAGATGGCAAATGGGAAGAAAAAATGGGGAGTTGGTATAGATACTGATATTATTGTGGCATCTATTAAAGCCGTATTGAGCGCCTTGAATCGTTTTGCCTAGTGGGCTTGCAGCCTAGGGAAAAACTTGTCGCCTGAACAAAAAACCCATTCTGTAAGTTGAATTACAGAATGGGGGAGCGTAATGCAAAATGGTTGTCGGCGGTGTCTGGGGTCAGGCGTAAAAATCCAGTCCACCCTGTCGATCACTGCTGGTTTGCTCCACAGGCTTTGTTACATCGTCCTGTTGAGATTGTTCTGTTTTTTCTAATGTTTTCTGCAGGATATCCTGGCCGACATTTTGCTTGTTAATTGCAATTTCTCGAGCAGCCATGCTGGTAGCGCCAATTTCCATATCATTCTCCTTATGGTTGAATCCATAATAGTAATATATTGACTGCAAACTTTATTCCATTACTAATAATATACTAAAAAGGACAAAAATGAAAGAATTACATCTTGCTGACACTAGAGAGTTTGATCCAGCCAAATTCAAACGATTCCTACTCCATGATTCACCATATTTTCGGATTTTAAACTTCAATCTCCAGGCAGGCCAGGTCTTTCCGGTCCACCACCATCCTGCAGATGA
>JAOZKX010000134.1 GCA_029935135.1 Desulfocapsa sp. | reverse complement strand
GCAGCTGGATGAACAACAATACCGGGAGGTTTTGAGATAATTAAAAGATGATTATCTTCGAAAAGGATATCAAAGGGGATTTTCTGGGCATGTAACTCTGGAACGGGAGGTTGGAAAAGGGAACCAGTTATTTTTTCACCAGACTTCAGTCGATAACTGCTTTTCGTTTTCTTTCCATCCACCAGAAGCAATCCAAGACGAATTGTCTGGACAAGAAGTGACCTGGAGGCATCAGGTATCTCAAGAACGAGAAAGTGGTCTAACCTGTTTCCAGTCTGCTCAGGGGATACCTGCAGATTTATCATGCTATATACTGTTTTGAAGAGATGATTCTGACAAAATCATCTAATAAAAAAAACTGCTAAACTGTGTTGATTTCCTGTTAATTGAACATATCTTCAATTAAATCCACAATTTTCGCCTCATCAACTTTTCTCGCCAGAGAGATTTCTGTCACTAACAGGCTCTTGGCTGTGTCCATCATTTTCCGTTCGCCATAGGATAAATCTTTATCGGCACTTAATAAAAACAGATCACGAAGAACGGACGCAACTTCATGAATAGAACCGGTCTTAATTTTCTCCATGTATTCACGATATCGACGGTTCCAGGTCTGAGCAACAATCGTACTATCCCTGTCTCGTAAAATTTCCAGAACAGTCTCAACTTCTTTTTTGCCTATAATGGCGCGTAGGCCTACATTATCACTACTGACCGTAGGAATCATTATTTTCATATCATTGTCAAGAATCTTCATGACATAAAAATCCTGATTAATTCCGGCAACAGTCTGAGACTCTATCGCTTCAATGACGCCTACTCCATGGGCCGGATACACGGCCATATCACCTGCTGCAAACACATTATCCTCCTAAAAAAACACTACTCCAAATTCCTGCCCCTGAAAGGACAAAAACTGGAACTTAACACACCGGAAACAATATAAATTCAAACCGTAACGACAACCGAACACAATACAACACAAGTGAGTTTAGACAACAGGGAATAATTCATCAGAGTTGTACAGGATACAATAATCCGGATAGAACAATTCTTTTAATTACAAGTTATTGTACCACACTTTTCCCTAAGATGGTTTAAAAAAAACAAAGGTGCCCACAGGCAACAGATTACTTCACCCCATTAAGACTATTCATGGCCTGCTGACTCCCCTGTTCAAGGAAAACCTCTAGTCCTTCAACAATCTGTCCCATCCGCTTTTCCAACAGTATATGTTCACTACTCGAAAGCTGAGCCAAGACATATTTTTCTACCGGCATCTGTTGATGCGTATCATTATCTCCAGGTTTCCCAATACCATACTTTAGCCTGAAAAAATCTTTACTACCCAGACACTGAATAAGAGAGCGAATTCCGTTATGCCCACCAGGCCCACCCCCTGCAACAAGTTTCAAACGACCTGGATGCATATCAAGATCATCATGACAAATAAGAATATGATCCGTGGGGATTTTATAAAAATCAGCATATCGGGCAACTGATGTTCCAGAGAGGTTCATATATGTCTGCGGCTTTAACAGAAAAAGACGATCTCCACCCTGGGAAACTCTGGCACACTGAGCATCCCACTTAGTGAGATTCAATTCCACATTACACTGGCGCGCAAATGCATCGACAAGTAGAAATCCGATGTTATGCCTGGTATCCTCATAGCCAGGACCAGGGTTTCCCAGACCAGCAATCAGATATGTTTCTTCAGCCATATGTATTCCCTTCAAAAAAAAGATCCGGCAAGGGGCCGCCCCTTGCCGGATCATTACAACAACAGAGTGTTGGTTTTTAATCAGGAATCAGATGATTCAGCTTCGTCCGAATTCTCAGTAGCATCATCAGCAGAAACAGCTTCAGATTCAAGCGCTGCCGCTGCATCCGCTGCATCCGCCGCATCCGCCCTGTTTTCAGCAGCAGCCGCCGCTGCCGCTGCTGCATTTGCAGAAATAACTTCTACACACACTCTTGAATCGCTGGAAGCCATCTTCACATTTTCGGGTATAGCAACATCCTTAAGCAAGACAACATCTCCAACATCAAGACCTGAGACATCTACAGTGATAACATCTGGGATTTCCAGTGGGGTTCCAGTAAGCATAATTTTGGCATTGTGAACTGTAACTTCCCCGCCGACATCCTCACCTTTTGCCTTGCCTGAAAATTCTATGGCCACAGTAAAATCACAGGTTTTCTGCAGGTCAATCTCATGAAAATCTGCATGGACGAGACTATCATCAACTGGGTCTGTCTGTATCTCTTTCACTATCACATGACGGGTATCACCACCATTGATAGAAAGATTCACCACGGCATTTTTCCGATTGATTTGAAAAAGATTTTTCAAAAAAGAATTGGTCTCAAGCTGTAAAGGCATAACCTCCTTATCATTTCCGTACAGTATTGCAGGAGTATTACCAGTACCACGTAAACGGCGCATAGCACCCTTACCAAAACTTTCTCTTTTTGCAGCAGACATGTCAATTTGAATCATACGATCCTCCTTACCCTCGGCCCAACAGCACACAAGCAGTTAACGCCAAGCTTTCTCTCAGTATTTTATAAACCCTTACGAGTTCTTGAATTTTCTTTACCACCAGTTAGACAAACAACGAACTGATAGACCCTTCGTTATGAATACAATCAATGGCATCAGCCAGCAATTTGGAAACAGATAACACTTTTATTTTATCACTTTTTAATGCATCTCCCCGCAAGGGAATCGAATTGGTAACAACAAGTGATTTGATCTGTGAAGCATTCAACCTTTCAATGGCGGGACCAGAAAGAACAGGATGAGAGCAACAGGCATGAACTTCATTGGCCCCATGCTCTATAAGCGTTTTGGCACCATTACACAATGTGCCGGCAGTATCCACCATATCATCAAGGAGAATAGCGGTTTTTCCTTTCACATCACCGATAACATGCATCGCCTCACACTCGTTTGGTCGATCACGTCGTTTATCTATAATGGCCAGTCCAGCATTCAACCGTTTGGCAAAGGCTCTTGTTCGTTCAACCCCGCCGGCATCAGGTGAAACCATAACAACATTAGAAAACTTATCCTTGATATAATCAAGAATCACCGGTGCAGCGTAGAGGTGATCAACTGGAATATTGAAGAATCCCTGAATCTGTCCGGCATGGAGATCCATACACAATACTCTTCGCACCCCGACCGCCATAAACATTTCAGCAACAACTTTAGCGGAAATAGGCACCCTTGGTGCAACCTTTCGATCCTGCCGCGCATATCCATAATAGGGTACAACAGCAGTAATCCTCCTGGCTGATGCTCGACGCAGTGCATCAACCATAATAACCAGTTCCATCAGATTATCATTAACCGGTGTAGATGTCGGCTGCACAATAAAGACATCAGTGCCACGAACATTTTCCTTGATTTCAACGAAAATCTCTCCGTCACTGAACTTTCTCACATCAGCTTCGGAAAGCGGAATCTTTAAGAAATCTGCAATCTCCTGCGCCATTGCAGGATTAGCATTTCCGGAAAACACCTTGATAATATTTGGCATAATCTATTCTCAATATGATTTTAAATATTTTTTATTGGCTGGGGCGGGAGGGATCGAACCTCCGAATGCTGGGATCAAAACCCAGTGCCTTAACCGCTTGGCTACGCCCCAGTATTATGCAGGACTTGAAGATGCAATTACTTGTGTTACAATAACCCCATGTCCATATTTCTTTTTCAATTGCTCAGCACATCTGTATATTTCTTCACTTGCTGCAGGAAACAAAGCAAAAACCGTTGGTCCACTTCCTGACATCAATGCGTCCGATGCGCCATTCTCCAGCAGATAACTTTTGAGAGCAGCAATTTCCGGATAGTGCCTAATAGTAACACTCTCCAGATCATTAAATAATAATTGCCTACCACTTGACAAGTTGTCATTTTTTTGAGAATCAAACAGTCTAGAATCTTTAACTACCCTTGTCAATGTAAAGTTTTTATAAACCCATGCTGTGGACACAGAAAATCCGGGATTCACCAGTAACAAAGCACAATCAACAAGGGAAGGAACCGGAACCATCTCATCTCCTATCCCTCTTGCCCGCACAGCGCTGTGTGGAACCACAAAAAAAGGAACATCTGCACCAAGGGGTCTGGCAATATCAATCAGTTGAGCTGCAGAGATACCGGCACCAATCAATCGATTCAAGCCGGTAAGAACGGCTCCCGCGTCGCTGGAACCACCTCCGAGCCCGGCGGCAATGGGAATCTTTTTTTCGAGAACGATTGACACACCAATTCGATCCGCAGCAGCCACTGCCTGTAAAAATGCCTCAGCTGCCCTCCATACAATATTGGATCGGTCAACAGGTAAATCAGAATCCGGACATGAAAGATGAATGCCAGGATCTTTGCTAAGGGTAATACGCAGGGTATCAAACAAGTCAATCTTCTGCATCACCGAATCGAGGCTATGATAGCCATCAGCCCTTTTCCCGGTAATGAGAAGATTGACATTCACCTTGGCCGGAGCAGGAACAAGCAACTCATGTCCGTACAGAATATTCATGGTCAGAACACTACTTTTTGCCAGATTGTTCCTTCACAACCTTCACGAAATGTATCTTTAATTCATAGAGAATATTTTTTAACATTTCTGTCTCGTCCGCTTCCAGGTTCCCTTTCGTCTTTTCCTCAAGCATGACCAGAGTGTCAATTGCATGTCGGGCCAGGGAAAAATCAACGATTTTCTCTCCGCTGACAGGATCTGCGAGTTCACCCATATGAAAGAGAGCAGAAGTATTTAACGACATGACAAATGCCGGAAAAGTAACTTCCGGCATCACGCAACGACCTTGCTGATCAGGAACTTTTCCATCTCCACAGGGACATCCCTTCTCAAATTCTGTAGTCATACAGTCCTCTTGCTTTGTTATACGCCGAGATCAAGGGCCAGGGCATCATCAATATTTTCCAGCCCTTTCACTTTACTGAGCAGCTCTTTGGAAATAACATTATCCGTGTTCAGCAGGATAATATTCTGGTTACTCGCCTCTTCACGCCCGACGGTCATTCTCGATATATTCACCCCATTCTCACCAAGGGTAGAACCAAGTGCCCCAATCACGCCGGGAACATCATTATTATAGACCAGAAGCATTGGACCTTTGGGTAAGGCCTCCAGACGAAAGGTGTTCAGACGTACAAGACGAGGTTCGTTTTTCCCGAAAACTGTACCAACCAGGACATTTTCACCTTCATTGGTACGAACCTTGATCCGCAGCACATTAACAAAATCGCTTGAACTGTCACTCTTGGATTCCACCACTCGAATACCCCTGTCCTTAGCGATTACAGGTGCATTTACAAAATTCACAGCATCTTTCAGAATAGGAGTAAACAGTCCCTTTAAAAAGGCAACAGTGACAGGACTGGTATTGAATTCAGCGAGCTCACCACTGTACTCAATGTCCACTTCCTTGACACCACCCTTGGCAATCTGCATATGCAGAGAACCGAGCATCTCACCCAGGTTAACATAGGGCCCAATCTGTGCCAGCACATCATCGCTGACAGATGGCACATTTACAGCATTGGTAACCACCCCTTTATTCAGATAATCTGCAACCTGTTCAGCAATGGTCAATGCCACATTTTCCTGGGCCTCGGAAGTAGATGCGCCAAGATGGGGGGTACAGATAAAATTTTTCAGACCAAGGAGAGGGCAATTCTCCAGGGTAGTGGGTTCATCGACAAAGACATCCAGGGCAGCAGCGGCAAGCTCACCATCAACCAGCGCCTTATACAGAGCCTCTTCATCACAAACTCCGCCACGGGCACAATCAATAAACATGGCATCATTTTTCATATTTTTGAAAAACTCTGTGGACAACACCTTATCTGTTTCTTTTGTTAAAGGAACATGGACGGTGATATAATCTGATCGTTTGGCAAGTTCTTCAAGACTTACCAGCTCCACACCAAGTTTTTCCACAAACTCTTTTGGCATATGTGGATCGTAGGCGATGGTTTTCATCTTCAGGCCCTGGGCACGACTGGCTGCAATGGCACCGATTCGGCCGATACCAAAGATTCCCAGTGTCTTGCCGGTGATCTCACGCCCCATAAAACTCTTCTTTTCCCACTTTCCTTCTTTCATGGAAGCCGTGGCCTGGGGGATATTACGAGACAGTGACATCATCATCCCAATTGCATGTTCTGCGGCGGTGGTGGCATTTCCATCCGGGGCATTCATAACCACAATACCCTTTTGACTGGCTGCAGGAATATCCACATTGTCAAGACCGATACCAGCACGACCAATCACTTTCAGATTTGTCGCCGCATCAATAATTTCTGCGGTTGCCCGTGTGGTACA
>JAOZKX010000133.1 GCA_029935135.1 Desulfocapsa sp. | reverse complement strand
CGCCATTCCCAGACCCGCTTGATAAAGGCATCTCGCCCCAGATCGTGACGCCCTTTTCCTTCTGTGGCAAGCTGCCGCTCCACTACATTCTGAGTCGCGATTCCTGCATGGTCAGTACCTGGAATCCACACCGTATTATCACCACACATACGATGATAACGGACCAGCACATCCTGCATGGTATTATTTAAGGCATGACCGACATGCAAGACGCCTGTGACATTGGGTGGAGGGATGACCACAGAAAAAGAAGGTTTCCCCTCTTCCATGGTTGCCCGGAAGGAACCGGCATCTGTCCAGCGTTGCAACCATTTTTCTTCTACATTATCAAATTCATAACTCTTTGCCAGAGTCTTGTTGCTTTCTTTCATATTCATAACTTACTGTGTATGTACTCTCTTCAATTAGTAATATATTAAATTTGTGCATTCCATGGTTTGGGCAGAAAAACCTGCTCATAAATACGCATGGCATAACGATCTGTCATACCGGCAATAAAATCACACACTAGTCGATGGGCAGCCTTTTCGTTCTGCCGCGAATCCCATCCATCAGACTCCCAGCCACTGCCGGCAAAATGCCCCAGGCCATTCTCCATAAAATAACTGTACAGATCCCGGATAATGCGCTGTGCCTTTTCAAACTCATTGTGTACCTGATAATAGCGATACACATTTTCATAGAGAAACTTTCTCAGATCGGTAATTGCCCTGAGCATTTTCTTACTCACATGCAGCCTGCCGTCCTGCGCGGAAAGAGTCTCTACAATCAAATCCCGTACCATGGCACCGGTTCGTTTGGAATGCCTCTCCCCCACCACCGCCCGAATATCTGCGGGTAGATCATTTTCCTTTAAAATTCCAGCACGCAGAGCATCATCCATATCATGATTTACATAGGCAATGATATCCGCCACTCGAACCACTTGCCCTTCAAGGGTCACAGGAAGCTCCGACTCACCTTCCGGAAAAATATCATTTCTTCCTTTGGAATGTTTTATAATCCCGTTGCGAACCTCAAAAGTCAGATTCAACCCCCGCCCCCGATTTTCCAGGAAATCCACAACTCGCAGACTGTGTACATAATGCCTGAAACCACCAGGATGCAACTCATTCAATGTTGCTTCTCCCGCGTGGCCAAAAGGTGTGTGGCCAAGATCATGCCCCAGGGCAATGGCTTCGGTCAACGAGCTATTTAGACAGAGGGCCGCACTCATGGTTCTGGCAATCTGCGAGACTTCAAGAACATGGGTCAGGCGCGTTCGATAATGATCACCTGTTGGCGCCAGAAAGACTTGTGTCTTATGTTTCAAGCGACGAAATGTTTTGGAATGGGTAATCCGATCCCTGTCTCTTGCAAAGGGCATACGGATATCGCAGCCATCATCCTCTTCCGGAAGCCGTCGTCCCCGGGAGTCTTTATTTAACGCAGCATGGGGAGAGAGGATTTCCTCTTCCCTTGCCTCCAACTGCTTCCGAATGGAACTTCCTACAACCGGTGTATATGCCATGGTTTGCTTTCCAGTAATAGTACAAAATCTATTCTTTTTCTTTTTTGCTTAGCACTCAAGCTCAGCTTTGTTGCATATTGTTATAGCTCGACGCTACGAGCGAATAAACATATTGCAAAATCCGGAAAATCGCGCGCAGGGGCGAGTTGCTATGCCCCTTGGGTGCTCCTACAGTTCCATTTTGCAGTTACCTGAGTTTTGATACTCATCAGGTTTTCTTTTATTACACAGCCTGAGCACTCCCTGCAAGGAAGAATCACTGCAGAATGTTTTCATGCGGTACAATGCAACTGCTGCAGCAAGCTGGCTAGATGTATCACCCGGACCTCACTCCCTGCTGCCAAAAGTCCCTGTTTCCATTGCATAAGACAACCGGAACAGCTGGTCGTAACAATATCCGGCTGCAAGGCCAGAACATCTTTAACCAGCTGATCACGAATGGTTGCCGAGATATCAGGATATGCCACATGGAAAAGCCCTCCCTGTCCACAGCAGCGGGGCCCATCTGCTAATTCCAGGACTTTTACTCTGCCACTCTCCAGCAGCAGTTCACGCCCCTTATCCACCCCGGGAAAATCAAAACGCATATGACAAGGGTCATGATAGAAGACACACAACCGCTCTCCATCCCCAGTGGCATGAGCAGACGGCAGACTCTTTATAAATGCACTCATATCCTGCAAACGAGCAGCCATCCGCTGTGCCCGTTTTGCCCATTTTTCATCTCCTGCAAAAAGCTCGGGATATTTCTGCAAATGGGAAAAACAGGAACTACAGGAAACCAGGATATCTCCCCCACTCTTTTCCAATGCCCTTATATTGTTTCGGCCATTTTTCAGAGCAGTATCCGTATCACCGGCTGTCCAGGAGGCAAGACCACAACAGGCAAGACCATCCGGTATAACAAGGGAAAAGCCATACTCCGCCATCAATGACCTACAGCCAGTTCCAGTATCGGGAAAAAGATATTGAGCTGTACAGCCGGGAAACCAGACAAGTTTCTCCATATCTGCCGGTGCAGACTGTTCCTGTTTCACATCTTGCGGAAGAGCCTCACCGGCAAACAGGGCCAGGCGTAATCGCAGTCCGGAATCTTTGGGTAGACGAGAGGCGAGCAGTTTTTCTCCAGCCTGTCCAAGCAGCGCCAGTCCTTTCAATGCAGTCGGAGAATCGAGGACTTTTCGCATCAGATATTTTTCATATCCATGCGGCCCGGCATGGGAAGAAAAAGTCGCCCGCGCCTTCACAAGTTCAAGACCGATATCAATATGACGGGAACAGACAGCAGAACAGGCACCGCAAAGCAGACAGGCTGAGAAGATATCAATAAAAGACTCACTGCTGTCTCCAAGCCCCAGAACATCTATCAGGTGGAGCTTTCCCCGGGCAATATGTGCCTCATTACCGGTTACCCGATAGACAGGGCAGACAGTGGAGCAGGCCCCACATTTGGCACAGCTTGAAACCTCTCCCATGTGATTTACAGAGCCCTTCTCATTTGGCCCAGAGCAGATACGCCTTAATAAATAAATCCAGATCACCATCAAGGACAGCATCCACATTGCCCTTTTCCACATCTGTGCGATGGTCTTTTATCATTCTATAGGGTTGCAGTACATAGGAGCGGATCTGACTGCCCCAGGAAATCTCTTTTTTATCCCCATGCAGCCCTTCCTGCTGGGCAGCCTGTTTCTCTTTTTCCAATTTATAGAGGCGGGAGGCAAGCATTTTCATGGCCATATCTTTATTTCGATGCTGCGAGCGCTCATTCTGACACTGCACCACAACACCTGTCGGTATATGGGTCAAACGGATGGCGGAATCTGTCTTATTGACATGCTGCCCTCCCGCACCGCTGGCACGGTAAGTATCAACACGTAAATCCTTATCCTCAATATCCACATCAATGGTATCATCAAGCTCGGGCAGAACCATCACCGAAGCAAAAGAGGTATGCCGCCGGCCGCTTGCATCAAACGGCGAAATGCGCACCAACCTGTGAATGCCGAGTTCGGAGCGCATATAGCCATAGGCATAACGCCCCGTAATCATAAAGGTGACACTTTTTGTCCCAGCCTCGTCTCCGGCCTGCAGATCGAGGATATCCGCTTTCATCTCTTTACTTTCCGCCCAGCGCAGATACATGCGAAGAAGTATCCCCACCCAGTCCTGTGCCTCAGTTCCACCGGCACCCGCATGAATGGAAATGATCACATTGGCAGCATCATGCTCACCGGAAAACATACATTCCAATTCAGCCACAGCAATCTGTTCTTCCATGGAAGGGATGGCTGCAGCCACCTCATTTTCCGTATCAGAATCACCCTCTTCCGTCGCCATTTCGAGGAGCAAAGCGTTCTCCTCCAACTCCTCCCAGTCACCTTCCCAACCCTTGATAACATCCTGCAACTGCCCTAACTCTTTCTGCACTCTGCGGGCAGTATCCGCATCATCCCAGAATCCGGGCATAAGTGTCTGCTGCTCCAGCCGTTCTAATTCATCTTTTCGTCTGGCAAGGTCAAAGATGCTCCTTCAAAGCCAGCATTCGACCCTGCAGATCCTGCAGTTTCTGTTTAGAAACTGCGGCTCCTGTTTCAGTTGACATAATATTGACTCCAACAAGTTATCATTTTTATTGTATTATATTTACTATCTTTTTTTATAATTTGTATTCTTCCGTCCGTACAGAACAGAGACAAAAACAAAGAGTGAGAAAAAGAAACAAAAGGGGGCAAACAGATACCCTCCCCGCACAAACAGACTCTTCTCCTCAACGAGCTGTACTTCGGCCGTACTCTCCCACGCTGCAAACAGCGGCGACACCTCCAGCAATCGCCCAAGCGGGTCAATAAAGGCAGAAAAACCGGTGTTTGCCGAACGAACAACCGAACGCCTAGTCTCCACAGCCCGTAAACGGGTCATGGCCAAGGTCTGATACGGCGCACTGGAATATCCATACCAGGCATCATTTGTTATATTCACCAGCAGATTTGCCCCAGCCTGAACCCACTTTCTTGAGATATCGGGAAAAATAGATTCGAAGCAAATTAATACCCCAATATTGGCCTTCTGACAAGCAGGAGGAGATTGAATTTTTCCGGGAGTAAAATCTCCCACCGCCTCCACCAGGGGGGCAATAAAGGGAAGCAGGTCCTGCATTGGTACATATTCACCAAAAGGCACCAGATGTGTCTTGGCTGTTTGAGCAATTACTTTTCCCGTCACATCGAACAGGTGACTACTGTTAAAGAAGGCAATATCATCTATTCCCTCACCTGTTCTTTCATACCAGGGTGCCCCGGTTAGAAGCATGATCTTTTCCGATCTGATAAAATTTTCAATAACAGGTAAAAGCGGATGCTGTACAGGAAAAAAAGGAAGGGCCGTTTCAGGCCACACCACCAGTTCCGGGCGCACCACTTTATCCATCAGCTGAGAACTCTGCCCAATATAATCCTGAACTGTCTGCTGCTGCCTTTCAGGGTTCCACTTCTGCCCCTGATCCACATTGCTCTGCACCACACCAATAATCAGTGTTTCCCTTTCACCTTCTCCTGCAAGCATCTGCTGCCAGCGAAGCGTGGAGTAGACACTGACCAGAAGCAGCAGAGCAACAACAGGAATTACAAGTCGCAGGCAGAGCTGTTTCTGTTTTCTATTTACAAAACAGAGAAGCAGCAGAGTATTGACTAGAATAACAAGAAAAGTCAGCCCATAGTGACCGTACACATCCGCAGATTGCAGCCATAGAGGCATGGAGGCAAAACCATAGCCAAGATCCATCCAGGGAAAACCGCTGCCGAAAAATGAGCGCAGCCAGTCCAGCCCGACCCAGATACATGGCAAGAGCCACAGACAAAGGGTTGCAGAACAATTCTTCAAAGAAAAATTGGCCAGCCAGGAAAAAACCATTAGATAACATGCCATATATAAAGAAAGCAGGAATAGTGCAGGGACTGACAGATACAGGGGCAGCCCGCCATATTGGCCAAGGACAAAAACAATCCAGTACAACTGGACAAGAAAATGAGAAACGCCTGCCAACAGCCCAAAGCCCATGGCCTGGCGCCTTGTCCCCAGAGCAATAGCAATAAATAACGGCACACAGGCTACAGCAAGCAGCAGCGGATATTCACCGCCACCGGGAAGTGCCAGCCAGAGGAGGAAAACGGTTCCTGCAGCAGCCAGAATTCCCATATAATTTTTTATATCTTTCATTTTTCAATCACGAGTTATCCACAGAACCAGAAGCAGAAATCAACAATTCAAATTATTCCAAAACACCTTTTCTCTTTTCTAATTCCTTTCATCTGACTATAGTAGACAGAATTGAGTATTGTCGCAAAAGAAATTGCGAACTCTGTTTTTAAATTTATTCAGGTTCTCTTCACAGTAACCTGATTTTCTATAAGAGGAATATGTTGGAAGGAAAGGTCCTTATTGCAAACAGGGGCGAAATTGCCATCCGCATCATGAACGCCTGCAAAGATCTCGATCTTGAGTATGTAGTCGTATACACAGAAGCGGACAAAGACTCTGAGCATGTTCAGTTGAATATCACTGACGGCCCGGAACAAAACGCCTGGCGTATTACCAGTTACACAGAGCCCAATGATCTCTTTGCCGTTGCAGACCACACCCGCTGCACAGCAATCCACCCAGGCTATGGTTTTTTCTCGGAAGATTTTCGCTTTGCCAGGCGCGCAACCATTCGCGACCGCTCCCTTATTTTTATTGGTCCCAGCTGGGAAGTTGTTAAAAATCTTGGCGATAAAATCAACACAAAACGGGTTGCCAACAAACTCAACATCCCAACCATCCCGGGGACCGATCACCCGATTTACAACGAGATGGAGG
>JAOZKX010000132.1 GCA_029935135.1 Desulfocapsa sp. | reverse complement strand
CACTACAGGCCCTGGCCGCAGTACTTGGCGGCACCCAGAGCCTGCACACAAACTCTCGGGATGAAGCACTGTCTCTGCCCACAGAGGACTCGGTTCGTACGGCCCTTCGCACCCAGCAGATCATCGCCCATGAGTCCGGTGTTGCCGACACAGTCGATCCCTTTGCCGGATCATACTATATCGAACAGCTTACAGATTCCATTGAACTGGCCGCAGAAGATCTTATCTCTAAAATAGAGAAGGCCGGTGGAGTCGTCCAGTGCATTGAGGACGGGTTTATTCAACGCCAGATCGAACAGGCGGCCTACGACTATCAAAAAGAGGTAGAATCTGGAGAACGGGTCATCGTCGGAGTCAATAAATTCCAGATAGATGACGAAGAGAAGCCGGAACTGCTCCGTGTTGATCCAAAAGTTGAAAATGCGCAGGTAACCGGCCTGCAGCAGATCCGCAGTCAGAGGGACAACAAGGCAGTGGAGAATACACTTGCAGCATTAAAGATTGCTGCACAGTCCGGAGACAATCTTATGGAACCAATTATTGCAGCCGTTCGGGAATATGCAAGTCTTGGGGAAATCTGTTCCATTCTCCGTGAGATCTTCGGAGAATACAGGGACTAAGTATGCAATCAAACACCTTCTATGTCGCCTCCCTTGAACCGGAAGCCGGAAAACTGCTAGTCACCATGGGCATCATGGAAATTCTCAGTCGTTCCATGGGCAAAGTTGCTTTTTTTCGCCCGGTTATTGAAAACGTTCATCTGAGAGATCCGGATATTGAACTTATCCTCAGCCGATACTGCCCAGCCATGTCCTATGAAGAGAGTTATGGATTCCGCGCCGATGAAGTGAAAAGTTTTGTCGCAGAAGACAAGTTTAAATTTGTCCTGGAAGAACTGATCAGCAAGCTGGAAACATTAAAAGAAGGGTATGATTTTGTCCTCTGTCAGGGCCTGAACAGCACCTCCTTTCTCTCCGCCTTTGATGTGGATATCAATATGGAGATCGCCAAAAACCTTGGCTGCCCCTTTATCGGGGTGATTAACGGCATGAACCAGACGCCAAGGGACATTGCCAAAGAGATTAAGATCACCGCCGATGCCATCAAAGAATCCGGATGTGCCCATTTTGCCACATTTGTCAATCGGATGGCCGAAGACACCCTGGGGGTATTGGAAGTGGAACTCGACGAACCGGATGACACCACCGGTGCCCCTGTTTTTCTCCTCCCGGAAAATGGAGAACTGGACAAACCTTCCCTGGCCGACATCAGCAAGGCCCTAGGCTGTACCAATATAACAGAAGCCCATGAGGGAATGGATCGTATAGTCAAACAGTTTAAAATAGCTGCCATGACCGTGGACCACTTTCTCGATCATATCGAAGACGGTGACCTTATCATTGTGCCCGGTGACCGGGATGATATTATCCTTGCCTCCCTCTCCGCCCTGCTCTCCACCAACTTTCCCAACATAGCCGGCATCCTCCTCACCGGCGGATTTTATCCGGGAGCAAACACCATGCGCCTGCTGGATGGAAACGAATTTTCATCCCCCCTGCTCAGCGTAAAAACGGATACCTATACCACCACAAAGGCCGCAGACAGTGTACCGGCACTTATTAATCCCGGTGATGAGCGCAAAATTGCCCTGGCACTGGGTGTCTTTGAGAATGCTGTTGACACAGAACAAATTCGAAAAATGGCGGCACTGACAAGCACTCCAGAGACCGTTACCCCGGTCATGTTCGAATACAGCCTCTTCGAACGCGCCAGAAGCTCCAAAAAACATATCGTCCTCCCGGAGAGCAGTGACGAACGCATCCTCAGGGCCACGGAAATTCTCCTCCGTCGCAATGTGGTCAACATTACTCTTCTTGGGAACCCCAACAAGATCAAGGCCCTCAACGCCTCCCTTGGTCTGAATCTGGACAGCGCCGCCATTATTGACCCTGCCGACTCCCACCTCACTGACACCTTCAGCACAGTCTACTATGAGCTGCGCAAACATAAAAACATGACCCTCGATGGAGCCCGTGATGCCATGGGTAATGGTTCACTCTTTGCCACCATGATGGTTTATCAGGGACTGGCGGACGGTATGGTTTCCGGCGCAATCCATACCACTGCCGATACCATCCGTCCGGCACTGCAGACGATAAAAACCAGTCCGGGCATCTCAGTGGTCTCCTCTGTCTTTCTTATGTGTCTCGACACTCGGGTCCTTGTCTATGGCGACTGTGCAGTCAACCCCGACCCCAATGCCGAACAGCTTGCAGAGATCGCCATCTCTTCAGCGGAAACAGCGCAAATGTTTGGCATTGAACCACGGGTGGCCATGCTTTCCTACTCCACGGGCACCTCCGGCAAGGGAGATGAGGTGGAAAAAGTACGCCGGGCCACCGCCATAGCCAGAGAGAAACGACCTGACCTCCTTATTGAAGGACCCATTCAGTATGACGCAGCCATTGAACCATCGGTAGCCAAAACCAAGATGCCCGACAGTGAAGTCGCAGGCCACGCCACAGTCTTTATCTTTCCTGACCTGAACACCGGCAACAACACCTATAAAGCCGTACAGCGCTCTTCCGGCGCAGTCGCCATCGGCCCAGTCCTCCAGGGCCTGAAAAAACCGGTAAATGACCTGAGTCGCGGCTGTCTTGTGGCTGACATTGTCAATACCGTTGCCATCACTGCCATCCAGGCACAGGCAGTGGAACAATCCTGAACGGCCTGCCTGAATAAAGAGAGTACTCTTTTCAGGGAAGCTGCCATGACCATTGGCCAATGTCCTGTTTCTCTCAACAAATAGAAAAGAACTATGAAGACACATATCTGTTTGAATATGATCGTCAAAAATGAGACCAGGGTGCTTGGGCGCCTCTTTGCCTCATTAAAAGATGTTATCGACTATTATATTATTGTGGACACGGGATCAACAGACGGAACCCCGGAGTTTATCAGCAAACAGATGGATGAATATGGCATTAACGGTGAAGTTCACTCTCAGCCGTGGATGAATTTCGGCTTTAACCGCAATCAGGCCTTACAGTATGTGTATCAAAAAGGCTACCAGGGCTGGGTTCTGTTTATCGATGCGGATGAAGAATTTGCCAGCTCTGTCCCCCTGTTTTACAAAGATCTGCAGCCAGGTGTGAGCTATCGACTTGAAAAGCACCACGATGAATTACGCTATGCCCTGCCAAATCTTGTAGATGTACGGAAGACCCGTTGGGAATGGCGGGGAGTCGTACACGAATACCTGCAACATATCAGCGGCCCCGAAGAGTACCAGACAATGCCCTTGGCATGGATTATCTATCATGCAGGAGAAGGGGCGCGTTCTCACGGTATCAGCAGTGAAGAAAAATTTTTGCGTGATGCCGCTCTTCTTGAAACAGCATGTGAAAACGATCCGGATGATGCCAGAAGCCGATTTTACCTGGCCCAGTCCTATCAAAATGGTGGGAAGACAGAACTTGCCTACCAGCACTACTTACGCCGCGCTGCAATGAATGGCTGGGCAGAGGAAACATTTATAGCTCAACTGCGTGCCGGGAACCAGGCCGCCTGGCTCAACAGGCCATATGCTGAGGTGGTGGAAGCACTGGAGCAAGCCTACATTATGCGTCCCACGCGTGCAGAGCCATTGCATGCCCTTGCCGTCTACCACAGAGAAATCGAACGATATCCCAAGGCGTATATATACGCCAGAAATGCCTCTCTGATTCCCCGCCCCAATGATAGCCTGTTTGTAAACAATGATATCTATAAGTGGCAGATTTTAGATGAGATAGGAGTGGCCGCTTACTGGGTCGGGCAATACGGAGAATCCAGAGATGCCTGTGCCATGATCCTGCAATATCAGGAGGAAAAAAAGATCGACCTTGATGTAAAGACAACTCGGCGAATCCAGGAAAACTTACAGTTTGCACTGAGCAAACTCTCCGAAGGACAGGATCGGCCTTGTTTCTGACATAGCAGAAAGTCACAAATCAACCCAGCCACAACAGGGCCATCCAGATTTAAACGCAGCGGCAACCTATCCTCCTGCTGTCAGCCATGAAAAAGAAATATGTGCCTCTATACGAAACTCAGCTATTTGCTCTTTATGGAAGGGCGGGCCACTACTCAATCCGAGGGTGTCTGCAGCCCGGACGGCTGCGGTCAAGCCCCCAGGGATGGGTTTATGGCGTCCCTCGGATTGAGTAGTGGGCCGCCCCGGTGCCGACAGTATCAATCAATTTGTAGCTGAGTTTCGTATAGAGGCACTAAGAAATATTGTTTTGAAAGCATAGAAGAAAGCAATTAAACACCCTTTTAAAAGCTCTTTTAACCTTGCATCCTTTTCCAATACGACCTAATATAAGAATAGTTAAAGGCTTCATTAAATTTATGGGAGGGGTACATATTATGGCTACAACGCATTCAATTTTGGCAGATGTCAGCGCTGGAATTTCCGAGCTTAAAAAAAATCCAATGGCAGTTGTTGAGCAGGGGGACGGTGCACCGGTCGCAATACTCAATCGTAACCAGCCTGTTTTTTATGCTGTCCCAGCAGAAGCCTACGAACTGCTAATGGATAAGCTTGAAGACATTGAGTTGGCCGCAATAGTCAGGGAGCGTCAAGATATGCCAGAGATCGAGGTTTCGCTCGATGAGCTATAGACTCCGATTCAAAACAGCCGCCCGGAAAGAATGGGATAAATTAGATTCTTCCGTCCGGGTGATTTTCAAAAAGCGGTTGACAGAGCGATTGAAAAAACCTCACCAAGAGTCATCTCGACTTAGCGGCATGAAAGATTGCTATAAAATTAAACTCCGGAGGGCAGGCTATCGTCTCGTATATCAGGTTCGTGATAAGGAGTTGATTGTATCAGTCATAGCCGTTGGTAAACGGGAGAAAAACCAAGTTTACAGAGCAGCTATCAAAAGAATTTAACACGACAAACCGAAACACAATACCAGACATAGGGGTTATGAGTAATAGATCACCCTCTTCCTGTGAGTGTCAGGTTTGCTTACGCCTAATCTTGAAATTGTCTGATCGAATATGAACGCCTATTTTAGCGAACCACTCTTCTTCTTTTCCTCCAACTCTTCCCAACGCTCGTAGAGTTGCTCAACTAGCTGCCGAGACTTTTCCAGGGCGGCCCAAGTCTCTTCTAACTTTTTGGAATCAGCTGCTGTTTCCGGAGCATCCATCATTACCTGCAGACGATCCTTTTCCTCTTCGCCATTCTGGATCTGTTCCTCTATTTGCTCATATTCCCGCTGATCCATATAGGACAACTTACCGGCGAAGTTCGTCTTTGTGGTTTTCTCCGGCTGACGCATAAGTTCCGCGATCAGGATTCGTGCCTGTTTTCCGCCAGAGAGCTGTCCCACCTGAGTTTCCAGTTGATCGGGACGAAAGAGAAATCGTTGGGCCCAGGTAACCACATGGGTGGAATGCTCGCGAAACATGATCGAATCCCCATCCTGTGCCAGTGCCCGGCGCAGAGTAATCTCGGGATTAATACGCTCCCGCTTCTGATCAAAAGTGACAATACGCACATCAGGGGCCGTTTTGATTGTTCCCGTATCCGGCAGCTCTCCATCGGCCTGCACGCTTGCACTGAGCAGTGTGGTACATCTGGTAGCGTTTTGTTTTGAATTCTCGACTAACTCGTTGAAGAAACGATTGAAAAATATTGGCGTGCAATTTGCGAAGTCCAAAACGACCTTGAAAGTACCACGACGTAACAAAAAGAGTTGGCCCCCCACCCTCATTTGTGATACAGTTTCTTAATGTCTTATTATGAACTAGAGAAAATCTGAATTTGATGGAGGCCTTATGCCAATTTTGAGTTACTTGGTTCTGCCACAGGCAGGAGCAATGGAACAATTATGTACGGACCTGTCAGCCATGGAGTGCTGTGAAGTTATTCCAGCCGACAATGAGGAGGTGGTTGTGCTTGTCACAGATACTCCTGATGAAGAAACAGAAAAGACCCTGCAAAAAACGCTGAAAAATTTACCGTCATTGCAATCATTAAGCATGACTTTTGGACATAGTGCTGAATAATTATTTTCCTAGCGACAGAGACAACAGAATAAAACACTACGGAGAGAAAAGAATAATATGAAGATAAACAGAAGATCGTTCATTAAGACTGCAGCAGCCAGCAGTGCTCTTGCAGCAGCTGGGTCAATTTTTCCAGGAATCAGCTTTGCCGGGTGGCAGAAACAGGAAGGTGCATCTGGAAAGATAAACTGGCAGAAGGCTCCCTGTCGTTTCTGTGGTACCGGTTGTGGTGTGCTGGTCGGTATGTCCGGTGATCGTGCTGTTGCTGTTAAAGGTGATCCTAATTGCAGTGTCAACAAAGGTCTC
>JAOZKX010000483.1 GCA_029935135.1 Desulfocapsa sp. | reverse complement strand
TGCAGCTTACTTACGACCTCAGCAGGAGATGTTCCTTGTACAATTCGTTCCATATTTGTTCCTTCTTCTCTATCTGTTGCAGTCCTTGGTACAGGACCGCTTATTTATCATTTTGATGAGGTTTCCTGTAGCCCGTTAAGCAGCGTATGGGTTGTGGCCACGATGATGGATCTCTGCTATCAGGTTGGAAAGTTTACTCGCCTCATTGGCATTTTCATCATAGTCAAATAATTCAGGATGCTTGTCGAGGTATGATGTGTCAAAGTCCCCGCCAATAAAATCAGCATCTTTGGCAATGTTCAAGTAAAAGGGAATGGTTGTCTTGGGGCCGGCAATTACAAAGTTCTGCAGGCAGCGACGTAACCTGTCCACTGTTTCATTCCAGCTAAATCCATGCACCGTCATCTTCACTAGAAGAGAGTCGTATTCGCGGGGAATAGTAAATCCCTGATAAACAAAACCGTCAAGACGAACACCGTATCCACCGGGAGATCGATAAACAGAAACAGTTTTCCCACCTTCCGGCATAAAGTCAGCTTTGGGATCTTCGGCATTGATCCGCATTTCTATGGCATGCCCTCGCATCTGGATATCTTCCTGGTTAAAGGAGAGGACCTTACCCATAGCGAGTTTAATCTGGGTGCGAACAATATCAATACCTGTGATCATTTCGGTCACGGTATGTTCTACCTGAACCCTGGTGTTGATCTCCATAAAGTAGTAGTTGAAGTCTTTATCAATGAGGAATTCTACAGTACCGGCATTAAAATAATTCGACGCTTTTGCTGCCTTCACGGCAGTGTCACAGATTGAATCCAGTAACGGCTTATTGTCAATCATGGAGGGTGCAATCTCGATCAGCTTTTGATTACGCCGTTGAATAGAACAATCCCTCGTTCCGAGGTGAACAGTTTTACCTTCTTTATCGGCCATGATCTGCACTTCAACATGCTTGGGCTCAATCACAACTTTTTCAAGATAGACACGGTCATCATTAAAGGCCGCTTGTGCCTCTGCTCTGGCCATAGGGATTTCTTCACGCATCTGGTCGTCATTTTCAATAAGTCTGATACCACGACCACCACCACCACAGGTGGCTTTCAACATAATCGGATATACCGCCTTTGCAGCAAAGGCGATAGCCATCTCCACTCCTTCATCACCGGCAGGAAGATTGTCTGTGCCCGGAACCATGGGAATTCCAGCTTCGGCCATGATTTTTCTGGCAATTACTTTATTACCAAGATTGGTGATAACATCAGAGGAGGGGCCGATAAAAATAATGCCTTCATCTTCACATGCTTTGGCGAAATCAGGATTCTCTGCAAGAAAACCATATCCAGGATGGATCGCAGTTGCCCCAGTTCTTTTTGCAGCTTTGATAATTTTTGCAATATCAAGATAGTCGCAACGAGGCCCTGTGCCAAGCCAGATTGCCTCATTGGCAATTCGGATATGGCGGGATTCTTTGTCTGGTGTCTCGTATACGGCCACCGCTTCATAGTTCAATTCCTGTATGGCCCTAATGAGGCGAATGGCTATTTCCCCACGATTGGCAACAAGTATTTTTGTTTTCAAGGCAACTCCTTTTTTGAATAATTAAAGGGGTGTAAATAAATATGGTATGTTGGAATAACAACAAAAGGATAATTGATAAAACAGAGAGTAACTGCAGCGTTTCACATTGTTTTAGCAATTTTCAAAAGATCAAATTTAGCATATTTTTGAAATTATAGCAAGTGATACCGCCAGAGTGACTCCATGGGGACTGTTTACTCTCAATTTTTTTTTGATATATGTAACACCTATTTTGACAATTCAACCTAATCTGCTTGACTCCTATAT
>JAOZKX010000131.1 GCA_029935135.1 Desulfocapsa sp. | reverse complement strand
GATAGATACTTTGCGTACCTATAACCAAATCAACATGAGGCATGCGTTTAATGATCTGCCTCCCTTCCTGTTGAGCAACACAGCCAGCAACAACAAGGACCAAGTCGGGATTTTTCGCTTTGTATTTTCGAATGACCCCTAAAAGGCTCATCACCTTCTGTTCCGCCTTTGCCCTGATAGAACAAGTATTGAGGATAATAACATCGGCCTGGGAGATCTCTCCTGTTTCGATGTGTCCTTTTTCACCTAACAACTGGGCCATGATCTCGGAATCACGATCATTCATCTGGCAGCCGAAAGTTTTTATAAAAAATGATTTGGGGTTCATATGTTTTACAATAGCACTTGAGCTAGTTTCTTTTTCTGATACCTGATGGGAAATATCCCCAAGAAGAAGGAAGAGTTTGCGGGCAAGTTCTCTAGGGAAACGAATAGATACACAGCCATGTTTCCCGGGAACGGTCGATAAAACACAAAGTCCATCGTATCCTTCCAGTACAAACTTAAGATAATGGTATCTCTTAGAATTAATACGCAGGTAAAGCGTTTGCAGCTGTTTTTCCCTGGCTGGTGAGGTCACGATAGTTAAACAGACAAGGAGGCATCAACTTCGCCCATTTGGTCTTCCCGAGCAGCAAGCAATGGTACGACAACCTCTCTGATGTATTCATCAGTTTGGGCAGCAGCCCTGCCAGTGAACTGGGTATAGTCACCTACAAGTTCGTCAATTTCCTTTCTGGAGAAGGGGATTCGGTCATCTGCGGCCAATCTTTCGAGCAGGTCATTGTCGAGGCCTTCTTCTTTAACAACTTTCCCGGCGGCAAGAGAATGTTCCTTGATCACCTCATGCATCTCCTGGCGACTTTCCCCTTTTTTGACGGCTTCCATCAGGATCTTTTCTGTGGACATAAAGGGGAGTTCCATACGGAGGTGTCGTTCTACTTGTTTTGGAAATACAACCATTTTGTTGGTTATGTTTATGTATAACTTCAATATGGCATCAGTCAAGAGAAAGGCCTGTGGGATATCCATTCGCCGAATAGCCGAATCATCCAATGTTCTTTCAAACCATTGATTTGAAAATGTGGCAGCAAAATCAGCAGGAAGCCCCATAAGCTTCCTCCCTAGACCTGTCATTCGCTCAGAGCGCATGGGATTGCGTTTATAGGCCATGGCTGAAGAACCTGTCTGCTGTTTGGCAAATGGTTCTTCCTGCACTTTGAGGTTAGACAACAACCTAAGGTCAACACCGAACTTATGTGCAGAAGCACCTATTCCAGCGAGTGTTTCTGCTAATTTCATATCCAGTTTTCTTGGGTAGGTCTGACCAGTTACCGCAAAGACGGAATCAAAACCAAGTTTTTTGGAAACCAGTAAATCAAGCTCACGAACCTTTTCATTGTCACCATGAAACAACTCAACAAATGTAGCCTGAGTACCAACTGTGCCTTTAGCGCCCCTGGCCTTTACCTGATCCAGAAAATTATCTATATATTCTATGTCCATAATAAGATCTTGAATATAGAGGGTATTTCTCTTACCAACAGTGGTGGGCTGAGCAGGTTGGTAGTGGGTAAATCCTAAAGTTGGTAAATCTTTAAACTCAAGGGCGAATCTAGCAAGGTTCGATATGACCTTGAGCAGGGATTTACGAACAAGAGCCATGGCTTTTTTTTGCACAATAAGGTCTGTATTACAGACAACAAACTGGGAAGTTGCTCCAAGATGTATAATCCCTTCAGCGCTAGGACATTTTAGCCCATATTCGTAGACATGGGCCATAACATCATGCCGAATCTCTTTTTCTTTGGTAGCAGCAATATCAAAATCAATGTTTTCGATATTGGCTCGCATTTCATCGAGCATCTCACTTTTTACTATATCTGTCAGACCCAGTTCAAACTGAGCTTCAGCCAGCGCAACCCAACATCTACGCCAGTTGGTAAATTTTGTTTTTTCAGAAAAAAGCTCCTGCATTTCACGACTGGTGTAACGACTAACAAGTGGTTCCTGGTATATAGCTCTATTCATAATGGTCCTGATTGTACATTGTTTAAGAGGGGCAAACACGAAATCGACTGCTTAGCAATTGATATTGTATTTACCATTAAATTTATAAAAGTTAAAGCCTGTGCTTTCTGCATCCACTATTGCCTGAATAGAATCAATGATTACAAAACGATTCGCTGGAGAAAGGCTTAGCATTCAAAACAATAGAAAAACACACACCAGAAAGCTATGTCGCATAATGTATATTATGTACAATTGATAACAATATCGACAAGACAGTTAGTTATTGCAGCTCGGCAAGCACATCAATAACCCTAACCTCCCATGTTCTCTTCCCCCTGAACGAATTGACAGTTAGTGTGTAAAACATTTCTTTATTTCTCTTTTCACGACAGAGATCTATTTTTTTGCCAAGCCAAAATCCTATGCCATTAATTTTTTCAGTTCCATCTCTAAAAATAAAGCGCAGATGATCCTTACCTTCTCCTACAGCGCTTATTTTTTCAAAGTGCACGCAACTATCCCGAATAATCAACGGAGGATTTGTTTCACCGAACGGTTCTAAAAGATTCAACTGTTCAAGGATCTCCCTTTTAAACAATTCAGAGATCTTCATATCACAATCGGCTTCAGATTTTTTTATATGCACAACACCATTACTCTGCTTATGAACTGAGCTATTAAATTGATTCTTAAAAGAAGCCAACTCACTTTCATTAAGACTCATCCCGCCTGCCATCTTGTGACCACCAAAACCCAAAAGAAATGCACTGCACTCCTCAAGGACCTTATACAAATTAACCCCAGGGATAGAACGGGCAGACCCTTTAAATATCCCGTCATCTTGTCTACATAAGACCACAGACGGTTTGCCGTAATCTTCCGTAAGGTTTGAGGCAACAATACCAGCAACTCCCACATGAAAATCACCAGCAACTACCAGGCAACTTTTCTGATCCATTTTCTCTGTAATTATCATGTTAATAGCAATCTGCAGATCTGCGGTGTTTTTCGATTTCCGTCTCGTATTCGCATCTATCATTTCGGAGGCTAACCTGGCAGCATCTTTTTTATTTTCACTTAAAAAGAGTTCCACGGCCTTGCCTGCGTTGCCAAGACGCCCTACTGCATTAATCTTTGGGCCAAGTTGAAAGGAAATGTCTTCAGATCTGATATGTTTTGGCGATACATTCGTCTGATAACAAAGACTTGAAATGCCAAAATTGTTTTGTGAGGCAATGGATTCCAGACCAGCTTTTACCAATATCCTATTAACACCACTCAGTGGAACCATATCTGCCACTGTCCCAATGGCCACCAGGTCTAGTAATTGCTTAAGGTTTGGCACTTTTCTGCCCTTGTTAAAATATCCGTTTTTTATCAGCCGACTGCGTACGGCAATAACAAGATAGAATGCAAGTCCAACTCCTGCGAGATTTTTGTCTGGAAATGGACAAGAATCTTGCTTTGGATTGACCACTGCATCTGCTGAAACTCTGCTCTCACTTGGAATATGATGATCGGTCACGATACAGGTAAAACCAAGTTCTTTCGCATATTCAATCTCAGCAAATGAGGCAATTCCATTGTCAACGGTAACCAATATCTGCTCTGGGAATGCTGTATTTTTTAGATTTTTCAGTTCTTTTTTGTTAAGACCATAGCCGTCCTGTAAACGATTGGGGATGTAGTATTTGATTTCCTTATGACCAGTCAACGCGAGGAATTGATACAGAACAGCTATTGCAGTGGTTCCATCAACATCATAATCACCCCAAATTATGATTTCATGCCCATTTTCTATTGCGCCTTCCAGTATGTCCACAGCCTTTCCCATATCCAGCATAAGAAATGGATCAGGGAGGTCTGCAAGTTTTGGATCGAGGAATTCTTTTATTTCTATCTCGCTTCGCAATCCGCGTTTTTTTAGTATCGAAAGAATAAAAGAATTTACGACAGTTCCATCACTCAGTTGAATTGCGTTACCTTTTTTTTTCTTTTGCATTATTTGTGACATTGATGTTAGTTCGAGGAAAAATCCCTATGGTGTTGTGTAATTGATGATATGTTCATGCACCATCAGCGGAATGCTATCGACCGCCTCCTTTTCAACCCAGGTCAAAGCTTCCTCTTTATTAAACCAGGTAAATTGTCGCTTGGCGTATCTTCTTGTATCTCGGACAAGTTTTTCGATCATTGTAGCCCTGTTCCATTCACCGAAAAGATAATGCGTCATATGTCTGTAACCGATGGACTGCATCGACTTAAGGTCGCGAGAAAACCCTCCCTCCAGCAACTCCTCCACTTCAGCTTTCAAGCCATTGTCGAGCATGATATGGGTTCGCTTCTCAATCTTTTGATACAATTTTCGCCGGTCACATGTCAGGCCAATTTTCAAAACATTTGTAAACCGTGACTGCGCCTCACTCTTGTGTTCCTCAATATGGGCAGACCATGTTTTCCCTGTTCCATGGAATATTTCCAGAGCACGAACAACCCTTTTCGTGTCATTTGGATGAAGCCTTTTTGCAGAGATACAGTCAACTGTCTCCAAATGCTCATGCATCACTACAGGATTGCTACTGGCTAGTTTTTGGTGTAACTCAGTCCGCACTTCTGGAAAATGAGGGAGCTTTTGCGACAGACCTGACAACACCGCCTGTAAATAGAGACCTGTTCCACCTGTTAGAAGAACATGTTTGCCTCTTGCATGGATATCTTCCATGGCAATCAGGGCAAGTTTTTCAAATTTTCCTGCATCAAATGGAGCATCAGGATCAACAACATCTATCAAGTGATGCGGCACACCATCCATTTCCTCCCTGCTTATTTTAGCGGTCCCAATATCCATATATCGGTAGACCTGCATGGAATCTATGCTTATTATTTCGAAGTTAAACTGTTTTGCCAATTCAATGGAAAGTGCTGTTTTACCAATTGCAGTTGGGCCAATGAGTACAACTATGGGTTTGTCTATCGGGAACATATCAAAATTGCCCTGCGACCTGTGTAAAACTAAATTGTTCTGTAAATTTTTCCTGACGCACCTTCCCTATTCCATGCACCTTTAATAAATCATCAGGATTGAGAAAAAAACCTTCTTTTTCTCTGGTGGAGATGATCCTTTCGGCCAAGGCCATACCAATTCCGTCAATACCTGTCAACAGAGAGCTTTTTGCAAAATTAATGGGCACGGGTTCAAAAAAGAACGGAGAGAACGAAAGGGAAGAACGAGAACGGTCTACCCTTTCATCTTTTAATGCAGAGGCAAGATGCAAGGTGCCTTGGGCGCTGACCTGTAAATGATACTGTTTTTCATCGATGTCCGGGAATGAAGAACTTAAGAAAAGGCCGGTAAAAAGAAAAACACATGCAACCAGCACAACACCTTTTCGAGTGTCGTGCTGGTTTTTTAAGTAATGCGTTCTGTAATTATTATTTATCTGCAAGGCGCTGTTCGTCGCGCATGAGCTTGTAATTAATAGAATCAACAAGCGCCTGCCATGATGCCTCTATAATATTCAATGAAACCCCAACGGTCCCCCACTGCTCAAACTGGTCTTTTGATTCTATCAAAACACGGACCTTAGCGCCAGTTCCGTGCTCTCCTGAAAGAACTCGAACCTTGTAGTCTATCAAGTCAACTTCTTCAAGGCTTGGATAAAAACTCACAAGGGCCTTGCGCATGGCATTATCAATGGCGTTTACGGGACCGTCGCCCAACGAAGCGGTATGGACTTCTTTGCCCCCTACTTCCAGTCGTATGGTTGCTTCAGTCTCTGGGGGTTTATCCATTTTACGCTTTGAGTTAATCGCCCGAAATCCTATTAAAGTGAAGTAATTAGGTTGATTACCAGTTGCCCGACGCATAAGAAGCTCAAAGGATGCCTCGGCACCTTCATACTGAAAACCTTGATTCTCCAGCTCCTTCAGTTCCGATACAATTGTGGCCGCTACCGGGCTTGCAGGATCCAGATCAATTCCAAATTTTTTGGCCTTATGCAGCACATTAGACTTCCCTGCCTGATCAGAAATCAATATTCGCCGGATATTACCAACCTTCTCCGGTTCGATATGCTCATAGGTCAAGGGGTTTCGTTTTACCGCAGAGACATGAATGCCACCCTTATGGGCAAAGGCAGATCGACCGACATACGGCTGATACTTATTGTGGGGCAGGTTGGCCAATTCATCGACAAGCATGGCTGTTTCATGGAGACTGCCAATGTTTTCAATGGCCTTGCTCGTATATCCCATCTTCAAACCGAGGGCAGGAATAATAGAGGTAAGATTGCCGTTTCCACAACGCTCACCGTAACCATTAATGGTTCCCTGAACCTGCCTCACACCAAGACTCAGGGCCAGCAAAGAATTTA
>JAOZKX010000482.1 GCA_029935135.1 Desulfocapsa sp. | reverse complement strand
AGTTGCCCTTTGATAAGAATCTTTATGGAACAATTCGTACCTAGAGGAAGCGCCTGCCCCATTTCAACATACATGCCGCTGATACTGATATTCTGCAAACTTGCTTCTATTTCCACATCTCTTGAATCTGTGCAGAGTAAAACGGTTGTATTAAAAGGGGTTCGAGTACATTCTCGTTGTTCGCTATCACTCAGGGCCATATGAAAACTCCAGAAAATATATTTACTTCAGTTTATTACCCTCTAGTATGACGAGGAAAGAAAAATTATTCAAGACCTTTTTCTACAAATGAGACACTATTAATTTTATTTTGCTTTACGCTTAATTTTTCCCTATTATTAAATATGAAAAAAGAAATTCTTATAGCAATTGACGGGTCCATTTACTCAAGCCAGGCACTTTCTTATCTTGCTGCGCTTTTTGCTCAGCAGGATACGATTTCTTTTCATCTCAGCAGCTGGATTACAGCCACTGCTTCTATCATGCCTTCAGCACAAGACCCGAAAAATTCTCTTATTCCAAACAGTTCCAATTCCAACAAAAAAGAAGGGGCAGCCAGACGCAATCTACAGAAAGCCAGTGACAAACTTATTCGCCTGGGCATAAGCAATGAACGAATCAAGACCTCGGTTAAAATTTCCGGATATAATATAGCGGCAAGCATCCAACAGCATGCGACACATGAGTTGCCTGATGCGATACTTGTCGGCAGGCGTGGCCTCAATGCACTTGGAGAAATGCTGATGGGTTCGGTATCAGCAACTCTTTTTAAAAAATGTCACTCAATCCCTCTCTGGATTATTGATGGTGAGGTTACATCTAAAAATTTCCTCCTTCCTGTCGATGGATCTCTACACTCACTACTGGCTGTTGACCATCTAGCTCATATTCTTGCGGGGAGGAAAGATATTCAGATATTCCTTTTTCACTGCACAGCAATTTTTGGAAAAAAAATGGAGTGTAAACCTGAAGATTTCTACAAAAACTGGGACAAAGAGTGGTGTGACTCCAATCTTTCCGGTACGGACTGTCTATTCAAGGCCCCTGTTTCTATTCTTACAGCTGCCGGAATTCCAGAAAACAACATTAAAACACTACCGGAAACCAGTAATCTTGAAGAATCTCGGGGGATTATCCGCCAGGCAAAACAACTTGACTGTGGTACTGTTGTGATGGGACGACATGGAATTGGAATTGCCAAAGGACTTTTTGGAGGTGTCTCAGACAGAACGATAAAACAGGTTCAAAATCTGTCACTCTGGATAGTCGGCTAAGCTCTCTTCAATCCTCTCTACAATCAAGCAACAAGCTACATCAGCATCCAACACACTGTCTCCACACCTGGAGAGAATTCGTTACTCTCTGCAGAGAAATTATATACAGCACAGGCAAGAAAGAAATGGTAATCAACCATGGAAAGAGTATACTCAGGCTGCTGTAATCACATACCAGTTACTCCTTAAACATTGCTGCATTAATTTTTCAGAATACGGTAAAATAACATACCCGCATGAACTTATTGCTTTTATATTTTTTCCTGGCTGTTGGAATCTCCTTTTTATGCTCAATACTTGAATCTGTCCTTCTCTCGGTCAGCATGTCCTATGTCTCTGTATTAGAGAAAGAAAGGCCTGTTGTTGGCAGATTACTTAAATATCATAAGACAAATATCAATACATCCATTGCATCAATTCTCATCCTTAACACAATTGCCAACACCCTTGGTGCTGCAGGCGTTGGTGCTCAGGCAGAACATGTTTTTGGTTCCAATACCGTTTTCTATGTCTCCGTGGTACTGACATTTGCCATACTCTTTTTCTCAGAGATTATTCCCAAAACTATTGGCGCCCTCTACTGGAA
>JAOZKX010000130.1 GCA_029935135.1 Desulfocapsa sp. | reverse complement strand
CTCGGACAAATCCAGCAACTTGTATTTATATAGCAGCAAGACTACAACATACTTTCACCAACAGCATTGCCGACACAAAATTAGCCAGCCACAACGGAAGCCCCCATGGGAGAAGGAAAAAATGAACAGATATCTACTCGGTCTCTCTCTTACAAGTACTCTGGCACTTATCGCCCCCCCACTTCTAGCGGGCGGCATTGTGAATAAGCAGAACATGAGTGCCGACTATATGAGAACCCTGAACAGACAGGCAGCCACTGATTATGCTGATATTGCAGTGTTCAATCCCGCCGGGATGATGAAAATGAAGACCGGAAAATACCTCAAGCTTGATGCCCAGTTCCTGGCTAAAGACTATGCAAATTCAATCCCCGGAGTTGGTGAACTGTATCAGGACGAATACTCCATCGTTCCAGGATTTTTTGCTATCCACAAAGAAGACAAATGGGCTGGGTATATTACGGCAAACCTCGTTGGCGGAGGTGGTAAGGTTGATTATAAAAGCGGTAACGCCAGATCTGTCCTTATACTGAGCAATCTGCTCAATGTACCTTTCTCGGTGGCAGGTTCTTTTCCTCAACGGGTCGAGGCCGAGAGTATCTATTTCGGTTACACCATTGGTGGGGCTTATGCGGTAAATGAAACCGTCTCCCTGTCCGCTGGTCTCCGTTATGTATCTGCTTACAAAAAATACACACTCAGTGCTATAGGGCTTCCTGTTTTCGGGAATGCGGTGACCGAACTGCGTGATGATGCAGATGGCTGGGGAGGGATCTTTGGAGCAAACATCAGCCCCAATGATCACTGGAACATTGGGCTCCGCTATGAGACAGCAACCAAACTGGACTTCGAACTCGATGTACACCAGGGAGCATCTTTGCTTGCACTTATGGGCTACAGCGATGGTCGAAGAGAGCGGGAAGATCTCCCTGCCCTTCTTGGAACAGGTGTATCCTATAAAATTCTGGACAACCTTAAGGTGGACGCCAGCTTTATCTACTATTTTGAGGAGAATGCCGAGTGGGAAACAGGATTTGACGGCGCCGGAGACAGTTATGATGCAGGTCTCTCTTTAGAATACCGCTTCAACAGAGAATGGATGGCCAGTGTCGGCTACCTCTACTCAAACCTCAATATCAATGTTGAGCAACTCCGGATCCTCCCCGAAGAGCCCAAACTTGATGGGAATACATTTGCCATGGGCGGAGTCTGGAGCCCTGGCGAAACTCTTGATTTCACATTCGGTGCCAGCAGAACATTCTGTACAGATGCCACAGATTCACTGGGAATCACTTACGCAAATGATGTCTGGTCTCTGTCCTGTGGCCTGCAATGGAAATTCAGATAACCACATGACTTTCTAAATTTACCTGAGGAGAGTACGCTGAGAGAACCCATTGGGGAATTCAGGGCTGCGAACTGCTGCTGCGGTAAATTAGCCATCAATATACTGCCTGTAGTGTTTTACAGGCAGTATAAAATTATACTCACACTTCTTTAAGCCCTTCCAGTTTCCAGTCCTCGGTACCGATAGGTCGTGCCCAGCTCCACTCTTCGGCAAATTTAACCGGTTCTGTCATAGAGCCGGAAAGAAGGTCTCCGCTCTTATCATCCACCGTATAATCAAGAAGGTTGGCGGTGAAGAGAACAGTGACGAAATCTTCACCATTTTCTGAGCCGGCGGCCACAACTTCCACCTTACGAATGGAGATATTCTCCAGTTTATTCAGTTCACCCTTTGCTTCCATCTCGGCAAACTGGTCCGCATATTCAGAGACAAGCTGCTCTCCCAGGAGATGTTTGTAAGAAGAGATATCACGCCGCATCCAGCCTGCCTGTACTTTGAAAAAGACATCAGAGGCGACTTCCACAAAATGGTCGGTATCAAAATCTGGATCGGCAATACGAATCAGGGCGATTCCGTCTTCTAAAGAACCTCCTGTCGACTCCACAGGAGGTGGAGGCGGAGCAGAAAAACCACCAGTCCCATTATTCCCACCGCCAAATGCGTCCTGACGAGGAGGAGGCTGATAACCGGGAGAAGCGCCACCAGTCGGACGTGACTTAAATTTCCGATACATGAAAAAGCCAACCCCACCCAGCAGGAGAATCGGTAATATTCCCATGCCAGAACCGCCCATACCAAACATACTGCCCAAAAGCATACCACCCAGAGCACCGCCTAAAAGGCCACCAGCCAGTCCACGACCAAAACCTGACTTTTTCTGGCCTGCCTGGGGTTGCTTCTTGGTTGCAGTGGGCGTTGTCTTCCTTGGTGTAGAGCGAAAAGATCGACCGCCGCCACGTGAACGGGCATCTGAATATTCTGCCATAATGCCAGCTTCAACAAAACAGAGAGTGAAGAAGACAAGAAAAAAAGGAGTTAATCTCCTCATACAAGTAAGCATAGTGGTACCTCCAAAAAGATAGATCATTCAAGATGACCGTGAGGAGCGAATTTAGCAACACTCACTTCGTTTGTCACCACTTTTAGAAAAAAAGAGAACGAAGAGAGAAAAAAACCTCCTGGCAGTCCGCAAATTGTTATACGAATTGATCAATGTGTGATACTTTAAAGAAACAAAATGAATCGTCCATCCTACTCTATTTCACAGGAAACATATTATGGCAACAACCATGTTACGCGATCTGGCTTTGGCAGCTAAGGCAGCATGCAGTAAAGAAGATCAGGAATCCCTGGTCCCACTCATCCTCTCCCTGAAAGAACTTGGGGAAACGGCAAAAAAAAGAGGGATCCTCTCTTTAGAGGACACCCTGAGCAAAATTGACGATCAGTTTCTCAAGATCGGCCTGCAGCTCATCATCGACCAGACGGATGCGGCTATTGTCTGTGACATTCTTGATTCTGATATTTATTACAATGAATCCAACGGCAGGGAGCTTCTCAAAAAGATCATTATTCGTGAAGGTCTACTCCGCATTCAGGCAGGAGACACCTCCAGAAACATTTTTCTCTGCACCCGGATCTTTCTTGGAAAAGTTGAGAACAGCGCATTTTCCTGATTTTGCCACGGCCATCCCTCAATGCTCTTGATCTTTCCCCCTCTTGCCAAGGCATGTGAACCACCTGCCGGTATCACTCGCCTGGCAGGTTCTTTGCGTAAGAACAATCAGCAATGCACGCTCTGGGATGCCAATATTGAAAGCCAGCTCTACTTCCTCTCTCAACCACAGACTCTTGCAGACACCTGGAGTAAACGGGCATATAAAAATGTCCGTCAAAATATTGCATCACTGCGCGATCCAGAATTATATAGCAATATTGACCGCTATCAAAGAGCAGTACGAGATACCAATCGAACATTAAGTCAAAGCTGCTCTGTACCTGGCATCACCATCAGCCTTGCCGATTATCAGGACACGCAACTCTCACCCCATGAGAGCACAGATCTTCTCTTTGCCGCAAAAGAATATCAAGACAACATTTTCTTTCCGTTTTTCAGGGAGAGACTGCCGCAACTACTCGAGGGGCAAAAGGACAAATGGATCGGCATTTCCCTGAACTATCTCAGCCAGGCACTGCCCACCTTCGCCCTTGCAGGATTCATCAAAAAACAGTATCCGACATACAAACTTATTGTTGGTGGGGGGCTGATTACATCCTGGATGCGCTCACCGTTATGGACAAATCCATTTACGGATCTTTTTGATACCCTTATTGCCGGCCCCGGTGAAGAAGCCTTACTGAAGATAATGAACAGTCATCCTTCCCCCAAATACGCTCCTCCAGATTTTACTGATTTACCTTTGGATGACTACCTCGCTCCCGGTTTCATCCTGCCCTACAATGCATCCACAGGCTGCTACTGGAACAGATGCTCTTTTTGTCCGGAGAAGGCAGAGGGCAGTCCCTATAAGAAACTTTCATCCGAACAGGTCCTGCAGGATTTACAGGAACTGACAACGAAGCATACACCCCGCCTTATTCATTTTCTAGATAATGCCGTGGCTCCCTCTCTTATGAAAAAAATTATTCAGCAGCCGATCAATACAGACTGGTACGGTTTTGCCCGCATCAGTCCGGAGTTATCTGATCCCATTTTTTGTAAACAATTGCGCCAATCCGGTTGTGTGCTCTTAAAACTTGGCATCGAATCCGGCTCCCAGCAAGTACTTGATGCAATGGACAAGGGAATCAATCTGGAATCGGTTGAAAAAGCATTATCAGCACTGCATAAGGCAGGGATTGCGACATATGTATATCTACTCTTTGGCACGCCCGCAGAAAATCTGGCCGAGGCACAAAAAACGCTGGACTTCACTGTGCGGAATGGGGAAAAAATCAATTTTTTAAACCTTGCAGTCTTTAATCTTCCCCTGAACAGTGAGGAAAGACACAGCCTGCAGGTTCACGGATTCTCCCATGGGGATTTGGGCCTCTACTCTGATTTTTCACACCCCAAAGGATGGGATCGCAAGGCTGTACGACAGTTCCTGAACAATGAATTTAAGACACAGCCGACTATTCGCCGTATCCTGCAACAGGACCCGCCTTTTTTCACCTCCAATCATGCTCCGTTTATGATCCCCTCAACCATGGAAGCACAGTTATGAAGAAGAAAAAGATAGTAGTGATCGGTGCTGGAGCAGCTGGACTGATGGCCGCCGGAGAGGCAGCTGAATGTGGCGCAGAGGTGATCCTCCTTGAAAAAATGAAAAAATCCGGCCGGAAGATCTGTATCAGTGGTAAAGGACGCTGTAACATCACAAACAGTGCTCCTGTTTCTGATTTCATCAATCATTTTGGTGAAAACGGCCGTTTTCTGCGGCAACCCTTCTCCCGTTTTTTTGCCCCTGAGCTGACCAGCTTCTTTGCAGACAAAGGGCTGCCCGTGACCCTGGAACGCGGCGGCAGATATTTTCCCACAAGTGGTAAAGCCCCGGACATCCTGAAAACATTTCTTCGCTGGCTGGAAAAGTTGGCAATAGATATCCGCAACAACTCGGCAGTCACGGGTATCAGCCGCAACGGCAAGCTACTTACAATTCATATCTCCGGTAAGAAAAATATCTCCTGTGATGCTGCAATTCTCACCACTGGCGGAGCCTCTTATCCCGCCACAGGCTCAACAGGAGATGGCTATGCTCTTGCAGAATTTCTCGGCCATACTGTTGTTCCCGTTCGTCCTGCACTTGTCCCTCTGGAAATACAGGGAGGCCTTCATCCGCAACTGGCAGGACTTGAACTTCGCAATGTGGAAGTCCGACTTATAGTGAATGGGAAACAGAAAGAAAAACAGTTCGGCGAACTGCATTTTATCAAAACCGGAATAAGCGGCCCTGTTATTCTCACACTCAGCGGTGAGGCAGTGGACAGCCTGCGAGAGGGAGAAAAAGTAGAACTTGCCATTGACCTGAAACCAGCCCTGAACAGACAGAAACTGGATGCCCGTCTCATCCGGGATTTTGAAAAACGATATAAAGAGCCTTTCGCTAAGGTCTTACGAGGGATTCTCCCCGCCCAGCTGATCCCCTTCTGCCTGGAGCAGACCGCAATTCCTGCGACAACTGAAGTGGGCAATATAGCAAAAAAAGAACGAAAGAGACTTCTGCAATGGCTAAAAGAGGTAAAGCTTGAGATAAGCGGCCATCGCCCGTTTAAGGAGGCAATTGTCACCGCAGGAGGAATACAGCTCAAAGAAATAAACCCCAGAACGATGGAATCAAAAATCTGTCCTGGACTCTATCTGGCAGGGGAACTTCTGGATCTGAATGGGGATACCGGAGGATACAATCTGCAGGCTGCATTTTCCACTGGCTGGCTGGCAGGACATTCCGCTGCCCAGAACTCACCAGAAGAGAATTAAGGACAACGGAACAGTAACTGACTATACGATAGCGACCAGCTCCAGAGCAAATGTTAATGTCCGGCCGGCAAGGGGTGGGTTTGCATCGAGGATGATAAACTCATCTGTCAGGTCAAGGACTTCAACCATCATTACCTCTCCGGCGGCTCCTCCCACCTGCAGCTTCTGTCCGATCTCGGGCTTCAAATCTTCTGGAATCTGATCTTTTGGAATCTGCATTACCATCTCAGCATTATGGGGACCATAGGCTTTTTCCATCGGAATGGTTACTGTCTTCTTTTCTCCAACTTCCATACCAGTGAGTGCCTCATCAAAACCGGGAATCACAGTTCCCGCCCCCAATGTTACATCCAGAGGGGACTTCCCTTCAGAAGAGTCAAATACTGTTCCATCCTCCAGAGAGCCTGTATAGTTTACCTGTACCTTGTCGCCTTTTTTTGCCTGTGCCATGTGCTATCCTCAATTTCAAATTTAATATATGGATTTTTATTCTTTCCTGATTCCCATCAAAACTCAGATAACTGCTAAGGGCCTGTAAAAAAATAACATGGCCAATCTTGCATCTTATCTTCGGGTCATCTTTGAATATGACTCAATCACAAAATC
>JAOZKX010000129.1 GCA_029935135.1 Desulfocapsa sp. | reverse complement strand
GATCAGGACCCCTCTGCTGAGCCCGGTCCCGGATTCGGTATCCGCCTTCGTAACGCCTTTCTCAATGAACCGGGCGTGGACATCAACGGCAATGCTATCCTGCCTCCCTGGAGTGGTTTCACCGTTTTAGCAGGATTTACCGATGTGCCACTGTTTAACGATGTACCTCTGGCCGGTCACTTCGATAATATCGCCGCCACTGATCGTGAGGCCTTTGACCTTCACATCTTCAAGGATGAGACGGACAGCGACCTGAACCATGACGGGGTCCCTGACGGATATCTAGGTGAGACCGTGGACACTCTGCGCCAGCATTTACTTTCTGCGGAGAAGGCAGCACCAAAGCCGTTTTTCAGCTACTCCTGGCCCACTGATACTATGGTCGATCTCGACTATTATGCCATCTATAAGCGATCAGCAAATGGCCGGGCCCCGCAATTTCATGGCTTGAGCAGAAGTTCTGATATCATGGGCGTCATTTCGGTGAGTTCTGTTCCAGACTCCATTCGCCCATCGGCAGCAGAATTTTCCTTCGGCATCAGCGCCGAGGTTCCCGATCTGGCAAACTTCCAGCTTGATCTGGCAAATTACAGTAGTGGTGGCGAGCTGGATCTCTTTCTCAGTTCCCTGGGTGTACCCGCAGGCACCATTGAAGACCTTCTCTGCTTCACACCAGCCGAAAGCAGTGACAATATCTGTCTTCACACCCTTGAAAAGGAAATGCTAAGCCTTACCGGCGGTGACTTGAGCACAACCATTGCGACTGCCGTGGACAGGCTCATGGTCCAGGTGGACACCGCTCCTCTCCAGGGCCTCCCCCTGGCCATCCATGAGGCTGCCGCCAGGCTGACTGCTGCCCATCAGGGCCACAGCCAGATAACGGGTCTGCTCATAGAGCCGCTTCGTGATGTCAATGATGACCTTCACACTATTATCACAACGGAATTCAACAGTGAGATGCTCTCTCTTTACAATGACGATTACCTGGCGGCCATCGCTGTATACGGTATGTTCACAATGGATCTCCCTCCCACAGGGACCATTCCGGAAATGGAGGCCGTGGTTCAGGCCTTACGCCTCAAACTGGATAACCTTATCACCCTTATTGAGAGTGGGATTGCGGCCTTTGAAAACGGCCAGGATACCCTCCTGGATTCTGCCAACGGGGTGATTGGTACCCTGCAGCAGAACACAGTGGAGGCAACCAATGCCCTCACTGCACTGGTAACTGCCTTGAGCAGCCATAACTTCTCCGATCCGCTGGTTAACTCTGACCGGGCAGTAAATGTACTGCTGCAGGAAGTTGATAAGGCGCGTCAGGTGGTGATGGACATACGCAATGCTATAGAGAATGTTGACCTGGCTGATTTCGGCGAGATCCTCCAGGAGGTCGCTGGGGCCAGCGGTGCCGCCATTGACACCTCATTGCTCGATGATGCCGAGCGCACAGTGGCTTCTTCCCTCGACGAACTGGATCAATCCATACGACAGGCGAACCAGGCCCTTAATGCTGCTTATGCTCAGCTGTCAGACCCTCTTGCGCAGATGCTCTCCCAGCTGCCCCGCTTCTTTGACGGTCCCAGCCAACTCCAGCAAAACCTGGCAGCAATTAATGACAAGCTGAATTCCATGAAGACAGTTATTGCCAATCTCACCACCCAGGCGCAGCTTGAGGCCCTGAAGAATGCTCTTAGCAGCCTGCGATTGAAAATCAACGGGGATACAGAAATCCCCGATGGATTTGCGGACTGGATCAGCGCCCAGACTGCCGCCCAGCTCATTCTCAACGAGGAAAGCAAAGTATTTGCCGCCTCCATTCAAGCCTCTACCGGTTCACTGGCGAAAATCTTTCCCGAGACTTTGAACCTGGCGACCCTCACCTTTAATGATCTCTTTACCAGCCAACAGTTTGGTCTGAAACTTATCTGCGAGGCTGCCTTTACCGATCTCCTCTATGCAGAGGGAGGGACTAATCTGCTGGGTCTTCTGAGCCAGCTGGCAGAAATCCCCAGTACAGGCCTTCCTCAACCGTCGGGAGAGGATATACGCAATATGATCCGCAATTCCATTCTTGAGTCTGATGCGGTTGCAGATCTCAATGCTATCTTTTTTAGCCAGTTCGGCCTGCTCAGCGACCAGCTGGATTCTGTCTCCACCCAGTTGACCGGACGCGTCAATGGCCTTATCCGCCAAACCATCAACAGCGTCAACGAGACTCTGGCCAACCAGCTGAGCGCTGCTGTGGATTCAGTCGGCGGCTGGGGCACCACCATCCAGTCGGTTGGCATAGACGGTTATGCTGTGGTCAGCCAGGATGAATTTGATCGTATCCATATGGACGCAGATTTTATCTTTGACGGCTACCCTGACCCCACCTCATATAATGCGGCTCTTGACATCATTGCATTGAAGAATGATGAGGAGGAGGCCGACTGCGGCGGCGGCACAGACAACACCTACTACAGTGTCATGCTTTCCACCCATGATGTGTCCGCTGATATGCTGGGTGTGAATGTGGCGATTAAAGAAGCCGCACTTGGATTTATCATCGACTCCACTGCTCTTCCTGTGGGTATCCTGGGCCGCTGTTACCTGGACGGTGAAATCGGTTTTGAGAGTATGGTACTGGAAGACCTTGGCCTCGAAGTTGGAATCGGCAGCATGCAAACTTATCTGGCTGCCACCGCTGCCGGTCGTTTTGATGAGTATCAGATCCCCAAGGCCGCATTTTATCTCGGCAAATCATGTCCCAGTGATCGGCTGGGAGTGCTTGGGCGGATTGATCCGGATGTCGGTACCTTTATCGGTCCTGAAATTTCCCCTCTCTACGGGATCTACCTGCGCGGTGCTGCCGAGATACCTGTCTGGGATAACGGCTGCGCCCTGACCATCGGTGCCGGAGCAGATCTTGGTGTCTGGGCATTTACCGAACCGGGCCACGGGACTCTGGGCGGGCTCATAGGCGGTTCTCTTTACGGCCGCCTCGGTTGTCTAGCCGCCCTAAAGGGAAAGATGGAGTGCCTGGGACAGATTTCAGGATCCGAACTGCTCTTTGACGGCAGCGGCTGGGCCGGTGCCGGGGTCGGGGACTGTTCGCCGGGGAGCTGGCAATCCATACGGGATGTCCGCAACGATAAGTGGTGCGAAACAGCCGATGCCTCCTTTGGCGTCACCTATGATAATGGCTTTGACATCAACAGTTATAATTTTAACTGCTGTGATTAACTCAACCGCTACTGTTCAATTGCCTGGACAAACGATGTTCTGGAGAAAACGAATGCTATTTCATACAATCCGTATCCTGTTTATCTCCCTTGTTGTATGGATGGGGAGTGGAGCCTTGGCCCTGGCTGACGGGGGCACGATTTTTTTTACGGCCCTGGTCGAGAATGGACCACAGGGCAATCCCCAAGTGGTACTTGAATGGGGCGCCCTGGACGGAGAGATTCCCACTGCGATCACAGGGTTCAAACTCTACAGGAGTATCAACGACGGGGATCATGAATGGCTGGCCGATATCAATCACGCTCTGGTCAATGTTGCCACCCTGAGCACTATTGCAGAAAACGACCTGCCTTCCCGTTTCTCCCACCTCGTCGACAACCTCAACCGGATGAGCAGCAGTGAGGACGGTGAGACAATAAACGATGCTAACTTTGCCAGCTACCTCCATGGACTCCTGAGTCCGACTTCCCCGGCCTACAACCCCTTAAAAGTACTGCTCCTGAGCAGAGCCCACCTCAGTTCCGCCCGGGGCCAAGGGCTGGCCTTTATCGATGACACTGTCACCGCCGCCTCGTCGTACCATTATATCCTCACCGCAGTGACAGCCGACGGGGAATCTCAACCCATCGGCCAGAGCGATATCGTCGAACCTGGGCAGGAGACCATCCTGCCCGCCCCCAGTGGACTGACACAAGTACGGCTCAGCAGCTGTTCTCCCTTGAGCGGCGGCCTGGATAACGAAAAGATCAATTTTAGCTGGGACATACCGGCGGAACCACAGGATATTGGTCTCAAGGCAGTGACCTACGGCTATGAACTGTTCTGGTCAGCAACTGATCTCGGGGTTATCGATTTCCGTCAGGGAATTCCGCAAAACCTTTACCGGGTCAACCCAGAACCGGTGGTGACGGCAGGCCCCCCTGCAGAGAATGGGCCTGACAGTTATCTTGCAAAAGACGGCCAGGAAAACCATAGTAACAGTGACGAGGGGCCAGAGTGGCAGCAGGGCCAGAGTTATTTTTATTATCTCACCGCAAGAGATATCGCCGGTCATTACAGCGCTCCAGTTTCTGCGGTGGAGCTGACCGTGGAAGATGGGATGCCACCGCGAGCCATATGGAACAGTCATGTCAGTGAGATAAAAGACCCGCTGGACAACCTTACTCCTCGCCTGGCCCTGGTATGGGATGCTCCCACCGGTCTTAACTTCTCGAGATACTATGCCACAAACCGCAATATCTGTTCCGCTGGGACAGAGGAGGTTTGCTGGGTAGGTGCTGAACAATCATGTACAGTTGACACCCCCCGCTGCGCAGATCTTGCTGTGGACCACTACCGGATCTTTCGCTTCGATTCATCCCGGCAGGCCGCCCAGTGGGGAATCGATACCGATGGTGACGGGTGGCCTGACAACCTCGAAGACGACCCATGCGACCCAACACTCCATCCACCAGGGATCCGCCCGCCCCAGTGGATTGCTACTGTCAGCCCCGATGATCCTCAATTTTCTCGTGCCCTCAACGAAACCCATGTCCAGATCATCTATATCGACAAGCAGACGCCTGGAATCCCTGAACTGAACAAGTCCTACTGGTACAAGGTCCTGGCAGTCGATGCCCAAGGCAATCAGAGCCCACTGTCACCACCCCTGCGTGGAGTTTTGTACGATCGCAGCCAGCCAGATCCCGCTGCCACCATTTCCCGTCAGGTCTGCAGCTACTCTGCTGGTCTGCCTGGAGACTGCGACCCAATTCAACCCCTTGCAGGTGACAGTCTCATTATCCGCGACATCACCGGTCAGGCGGCAAGCTATAAACTATTCCAAGGCTGCAGCGGTATACCCCTAACCCTGCGATTATTGGCCAGCGGTCAATTGGACAGTGAGGGCATTGGCCGCATACAGGTCAGCAGTCTGCCGACGGTGGAAATTGCAGGAAAGTGTATACTGCCCGACTGCAACGGGAACCAAGCTGTAATCGTTTTCTATTACGATGAAAATGACGGGCAGCTCGCATACTCCCAAAGTTTTGAGATAATCAACGGCTGTGCCTACCAGGGCTGTATAAGCATGGATGAATCATGCTCTTGGCAGGAGATTGGAGACAGTCACCCCCTTGTCGACAGTCCGCTGCAGGTCTGTGTGACCTTGCAGAGTGGTCAGTCAGCCAGGGTTTACTATGAAACGGCAAATGGTATGAGTGCGTTTCACACCTTTCCGACAGCCACCGTGGATGATGAGGTATGTGAGGTTTTTGATGACCTTGCCGGACTGACTCCTGACGATATCTGTCTGGGTGTACGGACCTTCAGCGAAAACCATGTGGGCTCCATCATGCAGCACCTTGGCTGCCTTGAACTGCCCGGACAAAACAGTCAGCCTCCGCCGCGGCCGCTCCTTGATGCCCCGGAGGCAGTCAGCACCGGCGAGGGTAATTTTTTCAACCTCCACTGGAGTATGCCCACGGCTGGAATAGGCTCCTATATCCTTAAAATCAGCAGTGAGGACGGCAGCAGTTTCCAGAGCCTGTGGGATATTTCTCCTGACTATTCCGGACGCTATCCCTATCCTCACCCCTTGGATCTTGCGGACATGGCCAAAGAGTGGTGCTTCCAGGTCCGTGCCCTGGCTACAGATATGCAGGTCAGTGACTGGTCAAATGAGCAGTGCGACACCTGGCACCTGGGAGAACGAACAACCCTTCCATGGCCACCTGTGGCAGAGCCTGAAGTTGTAGAGGGGGAAAGCCTGGGCGCCTTTTACATGGAGACCGCCTATGATCACTACCCGGTACTGGTGCTGAGCGATGATTTAACATCGATTACCCAGAGTCTACAGACCTGTGCCACACTCTCCTGCGGAAGTTTCGGCATAGAATTTGAGCCGGGATTCAGCCCCTGCCTGGGTGACAGAGAACTTCTGTTTTATAACTGTCCGGCTGCTGACATTATCAGGAACCAGACAGTGGCCAACAGTTTTATCGTCTACCGGCAGGAGAACGGGCACGACTTTGTCCAGATCAGCCCCCTTGTTGAGGGCTTCCACAGTGTCACGACAATCACCGATAAGCTGCTGCCCGTTGATCATATACAGGACCCCTTTATTACCTTTATGAACATCTATCCTGAGGTTGTAACCGGGGTTGTGGATCCTGCATCCACAGGTGGGGGGATCCGCGTCCTCTTTAAGGATCGTTACCCCTTTAAGGCTGG
>JAOZKX010000128.1 GCA_029935135.1 Desulfocapsa sp. | reverse complement strand
TGCTGACCAGCTCAGTCGTTCCGGCAATACGGTCACGAACAAAGATATCAGAGGAGGAGTTGCTGTCACCTGCAACAAGGTTCACAGCATCGGACTCAAAAACTACATAACTGCCGTCTGCAGATATTGATGGATTTTTGCTGCCGCGATACCCCTGGATTCCGCTGGAACTGACACTGACCCGTTCTGTCGTACTGGTAATACGATCACGCACAAAGATGTCAGAGGATCTGTTGGAGTCACCTGCAACAAGGTTCAGGACATGAGAGGAAAACGCCACATAGCGACCATCTGCAGAAATAGATGGATTACCACTGCTGCTGTAGCCCTGGCTTCCACTGGAACTGACACTAACCCGCTCCGTCGTTTCAGCAATACGGTCCCGCACAAATACATCATATTTGGAATTAGAGTCACCAGGAACAAGGTTCTCAGCATTGGATTCAAAGGCAACATAGCGACCATCTGCGGTTATGGAGGGAAGAAAAGAGCCGCTATAGCCGCCTGGAATCACTGCCTGCTGACCTGTTGAACTGATGCTTACGCAGGAAAACCCGGGGGAAACAACATCTGTCTGAGAAAGACATGCAGCAGGTGAAGTGAACGACACGATTCCCCCCAGGAAAAGAATAGTACTCATATGAAGTCGTTTCATTTCTTTCACCCCTCTTTGTACATGATATTTACAACACCTTGAGCATCTTATTTTTTGAAAAAACAAGTGCCCTCCAGGCTGTGCCTGTTACCCTATGGTATCCGTAATCATCTGTAATAACTCTTCTGTTTTTACCGGCTTTGCCAGGAATCTGTTGCCACCGATATAAGACCCCATACTGTCTGTATCCTCTCTGGAGACAATGGCCGTGAGGAAAACTATGGGGATAGCTGCCAGTGCATCATCCTGACGAAGTTTCTGGGCAATATCATCGCCAGACATATCCGGCATCATGATATCAAGAAAGATAAGGTCGGGTTGAAATTTTCGCACTGCATCCACTGCCAGTAGTCCTGAGTTTTCGGTCATTACTTCGAACTCACCGATACGCTCCAGATTCAGCTTCATCAGCTTGGTCAGAGAGACCTCATCATCTATTAATAGAATCTTCTTTTTCATTCTCTTCTCCTTCCATGCAAGGCAGTAAAATTGCAGCACAAACCCCGCCATTTTTACGATTTTCCAACTGCAGGGTGCCATGGTGCAGCTCAATGATATTGCGAGACACGGAGAGCCCCAGGCCCGTTCCCTGTCCCACCTCTTTAGTAGTATAGAAGGGATCAAAAATTTTGTCCCCTCCTTTTTTATCAATACCGGATCCATTGTCCTGGACTAGCACTTCTATAACAGTCATGCCTCTGTGGAAATGATGTGCTGAGGCGGCCTCCTTCTCATTCAATTTGTGCAGTCTGGAGACAACCCGTAACTCCCCCTTCTTTTCCATGGCCTGAATACTGTTCATCAGAAGATTAATCAGGACCTGCTGCAACTTACCAAAATCAAGTGCCACCGGCGGAAGTATCTCCAAATCCTGTGACAGCAAAATCTTCTTTTTCAATACCTCATGCTCTATCAGATGTAAGGATTGTCGAATCACCTCATTGATATCTCCCCCTGGCTGCAGCTGCAGCTTTTGATCTCTGGAAAAATCGAGGAGGCCGAGAATGACTGTATCCGCACGTTGTACCGCATCTTCCATATCTATCAACACTTCCTGCTCTGTGTCATCAGCATTGGTGCTGCCGGCCAGAAACTCAATTCCCATACGAATGATCGCCAGAGGATTTTTCACCTCATGCGCCACCCCTGCCGCCAGCTGCCCGACAGACTCCAGCTTGGCTGCGTGAATAAGCTGTCCCTGTACCTCCTCTAACTCAACGGCCCGTTTCTGAACCTGGCGTGCCAAAGCACGATTCCAGATAATCACCACACTGATGCACAAGAAAAAAAGAGCGGCAACCGTTGCAGTAGCAGTACGGAACGAAGAATCCTGCCACCAGGAAATATCGATCAGTTTCACCCAGCGCTGTCGGATCTCATCATGCTGCTGCTGATCGATAGTTGCCAGCGTTTTGTTCAGGATAACAGTGAACTGCGGCCACTCTTTACGAACACCCAGGGAAAATTTTAACTTTGTATCCAGATGTTTAACGATACGCAGATTAGTGATACCGCTTATGCTGATCATTTCTGTTGACCGGGCAAGGTCGCCCACCATTGCTTCAACTGCCCCCATGGAGGTGAGTTCAAGGGCTGCAGCAAGGTTTTCAGTCCTTATAAGCACAACATCCACCTCATGCTGAGTGATCACCTCATCCCAGAAATGTCCAGCCACCACCGCAACCCTTTTTCCCATTAATTCTTCAACACTCTGGTATTCCTGTGCGGAAATAAGAACACCAGGCATGGTAAGATAGGGATCTGTAAAAGAGAGAAACGACTGGCGCTGTCGTGTAAGGGCTACGGCTGATAACAAATCAACCTCTTTACGCTGAGCCAACTTCAGAACCTCGGCCCAGCTGCCGCTTTTAATAACCTGAAAACGAACCCCAAGTTTCCCGGCAATAATATTCAGGTAATCAGCACTGATTCCCCTATAGTTCCCCTTATTGTCCAACCATTCATAGGGTGACGCATCGGGATCCGGAGCAACGGTGATTACTGGATGTTCAGCCAACCAGGCCCGTTCTCCAGCATTGAGGAAATCCTGTTCAACAGCAATAGCAGAACCCGGGCAAAGGAAAAACAGGCTCAGAAAAAAAGCTGTAAGATAACTGACTGCCGTCACTGCACTCTCTTCTTTTCTTTGTCAAAAACATTCATTTTCAGGTCTTCTTTCACAATTTCACTGACCAGTTCGCCAACACCACCGACTTCAAGAGTGTAAAATATATCCGCAGCATTGGAATTTGTGCCGGTGGTGGTCTGCACATAAATCTTCCGGTTGAGACGATAGCGGGCAATAAACTCACTGTCGCCGGTCTTTATATCCGTGCCCACAGATACTGATAACTTATTGTTTATTTGACGACCAATGGAGACTTTTACCCCCCCACTCCCACCCTCGGGCGCTGCACCGGTGAGTAGATAGGAAATAATGGAACTCTCAGACATGGGTGGTCTGGAAAATGTTGTCAAACGCGGTTTCAACGCCGGACCGATGGCACTGATACCAGCAACCACTTCTCCCACAGTTCGCTTTGCCCGCAGATTAATTCCCGGTTGGGTCAAGGGACCGCCCGGAAATGAAATCACCCCGCGTTCAATCTCCAGATCCTGCCCATAGGCCCTATAGGTTCCCTGTTTAATATGAAATTCACCACTGCCAAGCATCTGTTCTTCCGGTTTGGCCGTAAGGCTCAACTGGCCGTTAATGAATGCATTCACCCCAAACCCGGCAAAGTGAACATCCTTACCAAGGCTCACCCGCAGATCCATCTCCAGAGGAGATTTTACTTCCTCAACTGCCTCTTCCCGCTCTTGCAGGATCACCACATCCGGCGAAACAGTTGCACTCCCCGGAGCAAGCTCACGAATCAGGAGCTCGGCTTTTGGAATATCGATTTCCCCACTCAAACGATTATGATCCGCCTTTTTTTCCAATACCAGATCTGAATTCAGATACACCTGTGCTTCCGGCAAATTTACCAGGCGGAACGAATCGGCCTTCAAGGTAAAATGTGCCGGCCAGTTTTGTTCGGCATCAATCTGCAGATTTCCATCAAGTGCAAGTGATCCTCCGGGAGAATGAAAGATTCCATGGAGACTTACCACTTTGTCTGCTGCCGTGATATCAATAACCGTATTTTTTAATTCCAATCCCGCCAACGGAATAAGGGCATTGATGATCTGCAGTCCTCCCTTACCAGTCACATCCGGTTCCCCCAGGTTGCCCTCCACCTTGAAATCCATATCCACAGTCGCATCCAGGTTCTGCACCCCTTCCACCAGGGCTTCCACCACAGCAAATTGTGAGGCATCAACAAACAGTTCGGCCGTAATTTTGGCATCACTCGTCTCCTCGACCTGCAGGACATCGGGCAATTGGACCTTGCCCCGCAATACATTAGAATCCAGGCTGAAAAGGAAATCCGCCTGCAGACCATTATCGGCCACATGCAGGTCCACCTTGCCGCCTTCATGGGCTATGGTGCCGGTGACTTCCGCGTCCGTTCTGTACTGCAACTCACCGGGAGTAATTTCTGCCGCCACCATGGCTTCTATTTTCTCCTTCATATCAAGGGACGCATGAACAGAAAAGATACCATCCAGGCTCTCCAGAGTCTCCGGAAACCATGGGGACAGCCAGGCCAGGGCAAATCCCGACAAATCAACATTTGCCTTCGTTGTTTCCTCATCACCGTTCCAGGAGCCATCAAGACAAAGATCTGCATTTTTCCGGGTAAGACACATTTTTTCCATGGTGGCAGCCGTGGCTCCCGCTGTTACCTTTGCTGGTACAGCCAATTGCCAACTGCCCACATCTGTTCCTTCTATCTGCAGCACATTCAACAAACCCTGCCACTGCTCCTTGAGATATCCCCCCTGCAGGCCAAGGCGAATATCTGCCATCTCATGGCTGGCAGATACAGCAAGAGAATGGTTTTCACGACTGCCGTCAGCAGTTAGCTGCAGTTGCTTTATTTCATTATTTCCTGATTGCAGACCGCGTGCCGTCAATTTGACCTGAAAAGGCTTTTCCCAGCTCGCATCAATATTCGCATCCAGCTGCAACTGCTCCAGTTCTGCCTGGGGCACAACAAGAGAATCTGCCGACACCTGTAATGTGACCTGCGGCTGACTGAGGGCGCCTTTAACCACACCATGTACTGCCACGGAACCGACAGCATCGGGAAGGAGATCTGAAAGATTCAACACATCAAGATTCAACTCAAGGTCTGAATGCTCTCCCAGGTTTCCTGCTGCTGTGAGCTGTGCATTACCGGATGCAAGGTGCAGATTTTTGATTACAATATCATTCGCCTGGATAGTTATATCTGCATTTCCCGTAACAGGCAGCTCTCTCAGGCTCCCATTCAACTGAGCAAGAGTCACTGTGGCACTAACCCCCTCCTCCTGCAATCTGCCTTCTGACTGCAGCAGCCAGGCAAATTCCCCGGGCCACTCTGCACTGAACTCCTCGGGGTTAATACCCTCAGACTCGCTAACTACCTGCCATTCAACTTGAGGCGCCCATTGCACGGCACCTCTAATGGACAACACGCCTTCCAGGATATTTCCCTGTAAACGGACTATTTCAGCACTCTCTCTATTTCCCTTCGCCTCAAGCTGCCACTTGCCATCGGGCAGCTGTGTTCCACTGAGAACAGAAGCAAGCTGCAGCAGGTAGTCATCCACACTGCCTGTAATAGTCAGCTCTCCATGGTCGGAAGCAAATTCCGAATCTCCAACAACAGGCCACTGTAATTTCTGCCACTCCAATGCAAGGTCCAACTTCTGGTCTACGCTGGCCAGCCCGCTCAGTGCTATATGGGCCTCAGTGTTGAGATGATCCAGGGCCAGTTGCCTTACGGTAAATTGCAGGGATTCAAGATCTGCAGAAACATCAAGATCTGCGTCCCAGTTCATCTCCGGTCCCTCCTCATCACGCATGGCAAGAGCCGCGGTAACAGATGCCTGTTTCAGGTCACCCCTGGTCAAGAGCTCTCCTGTGAGCACGCCGGGGACTTCCGGGCTGAACAGATCCGGACGCAGTTCATGGATACGAATTGTTCCATCCCAGGCAGGATCAGTGACGACCTCAGTGACATCTATATTCAGTTCTGCACGAATATCTCCCTTGACGGCCAGTGCCAGCTGAAGGTCCTGCAGATCTCCGGTACAGTCAGCATGCAGCTGCAAAGAGGGAAGGTCCGTACCGATACTTTCAATATCCATCTGCAGCTGCAGCGGATAAGCACCAACCGGATTCAGCTGTCCATGGCCCTCCAAGGTTCCCTCCGGCATACGCACACTGAGAGTGCTCAGCTGGATACCTGTCGTATCCCAATGCAAAGAAAGGGCTGCTTTTTCAACAACTACAGGAGCAGCATCGGGGGCAACAAGAAAACGAACATCTGTGACAGCCAGTTTTTCAAGGGTGATTGTTATGGGAAGTGACAACTCAGGTAAGGTAAAGGGTTCAGATGGAAGCTCAGCCTCAACTTCTGCCTCCTTGGGAATCATGCCATAGGAAAGACCATCAGCCGCAATCTCGACAACATGCAGATGGAGACTGAAGAGGTCCGTACTTTTCCAATCCAGTGCAAAACGATTGATTTGAGCCTTCCCGGCAGGGCTGGCAAAGACAACCTTACTCAGCTCCAGACGATCCAATACCCTTCCCTTTGCCGCACCAACCTGCAGCTGACCATCCAGCTGTTTCACCAGTTGCGACACGATAAAATCTGTACCGCGTTGTGTGCCAAGGAGAAACCATCCCCC
>JAOZKX010000127.1 GCA_029935135.1 Desulfocapsa sp. | reverse complement strand
CCTGTCCCCGCAGAGCTATCTCGTCTTCTTCATCACCCCAGAGAGAGAGCCCCACCATCATATCTGGAAATCGGTCCCGCGGGACTTTGATAAGGCCATTGGTGGCACAGAATGTCGGCAGGCGTTTGTAGAATGCTTCGATTCTGTCCATACAGAGGGTGGGCTCGCCACCGATAAGGATGGCAAGGTTGACCCCGCGATCCATCTCCTTTTCCACAAAGCTATGCCACTTGTTGACATCTTTTTCTTCGGAAGCACGCTCATGTTCACCTGAAGAAAAGAAAAAGCACCCTTTGCAGCGTAGATTACAACGGTCTGTAACATCATAGATGGAACTGCGGATATTGAGTCTGGATATTTTTTTATATCGCTCATACCAGTGTTCGTCGAGCAGAGAGCTTACAGTTTTCAATTTTCGGTTTCCTTTGGTGGTTCGATTAATTCCTTACAAAGATTTTCACTTTTCTGGTAGCCTTTTACCCAGACCGCAAGGTAGGTGTCCACATAGTCAAGCCAGGCGGAAAAAGTCTGCGGATCAGTGGCATGCCGGTACATTCTGGCAGTGACCACGGCACTCCCTGCAGCGTAATGACGACAATCGTCGCAGTCTGTATCCGGTACACAGCAGGCAGCGGCACGGTCCCACTTGAGATCTGTGCGGTATTGGCGAAAAGATCTACCCAGTCCAATATCTGTTGAGGGGTTCATACGCGGATAAGAGCAGGAAAAAAGATCGTGTAAACCCTGCTCATGGGTGTGAGCAACGATGTTATAGGGGGAAAAAAGGACGGTCTCAGGGAACTCCGTGAGAAGCTCACTCATCACCTGACGGGTATGGGCCAGGGTCTCAGGACTGTGTTTCAGATGCCCGTTATAGCCAACAGGGGCGGAAAACATATTAAAGGTGATCTGCTGCCCGTTTGCTGCCAAAAGCTTTGTCACTTCCCGCGCTTCATCAATATTTACAGGGGTAAAGGTATAGACCCAGACAGCCCGTTCATCACCCTGGTAGTTCTCCATTTGCCTGGCCAGCATATTTTTTGCCTTGCGGATTTCATGGCTCGTTTTATCGTTGCCCCAGACGGATATATGGATACGGTAATCAATCTCTTTAGGCAGCACATTGAGACCATTGCTGGCTATACAGCCCAGGGGGATCACATCGTAACAGGTCTTGCACAGGTTCTGGACCAGGGAAGGTTCGGCACCGGCCAGGACGACAAAGGTGATGCCGCGTTCTTTTTCTGCTTCCATCAGCTGTTTCCAGTCTGATTCATTCAGGTTCTCTTCGGCAAACTGCTTGTCACCCTGGAAATAATAACAGCCTTCACAACGGATATTGCAGCGGTTGCTCATATCATAGGTGGATTCCCGCAGGAAGAAGTATTTTCGAACCTTTTCAAAGCCGGCACGAATGGCGGGTTCTGCAATGATATCTGAGAACTTATACAATTACTTATCCTCAGCAAGCTTGGTACTGATATACTCTGCAATAATGCGGACTGTGGTGAGTTTTGGGTAGTCGTCTTCATCGATGCGGATACCGTATTCATCACGGAGAACCAGGGCAATGGTGGCTAGGTCCATGGAATCGATACCAATCTCATCAACCAGATCAAGGTCTGCATCAAAGGTTTCAGGCGTAACATCTTCCAGTTTTAACTCATTGATAATTATGTCAGCAATACGGGTGATTGTCTGTTGCATGTCTGTGGCCATTGGTGCTCTATTGCTCCTTTCTGGGGGCTAGTACAAGTCTGCCGGAACAGACCGTCTGTTGTTTACTGGTTATTGTAAAAGAGTAGCTGTTTTCTTTTTTTCCGCTTACGGCATGGATGTCCAGGATATCGCCGGGTCTGATGAGCTGTTTAAATTTAACCCGTGCAATACTTTTTAGTGATAAATTTTTTTGTAAAACCCTGGCAATACTTGTGGTGACCATATTCAGCTGGGCAATACCTGGCAAAATGGGATCTCCGGGAAAATGGCCGTTAAACCATGAAGATTGCCGGTCTGTGGTGATTTGGGCAACAATTGCCCGCTCACTGTCCAGTTTTGCATGAATAAATGTGTACCACATTGCGCAGGGAATGAATGTTAAATTTTCTCAAAAGTCATTAATGTTCTGCTTTTACCAAGAATATTTGAAAAATTCAAACCCCCCGACCTGTTTTTCTGAAAATAAATAAATTCTCTATCGTATCAGAAATTCCCAGAGTGGTCCGACGAATCCCCGTTCGTGCATTTTACTGACGGTTGCCGCTGCCTTATCTCCTCCAGAACCAACTATCCAGTTGATCTTCTGCCCTGCCCTGTGGACAACCAGTTCCTCAATGTTCTGGTGAGTGATGAAGTCACTTTCGTAATAGAGCGGTTCAAGGAGGTTGGTTTCGGCGGATATCTTTTTCTCTTCCATGGCGATTGTGTGGAGGTGGGTATGGGGATATATCCGGATGCCGGTGAAAAAGAAGAAGACTGTCTGCTTGAGCTGCTCGATATTGTCCAGGGTCTCATTGACTGTTGTTTCAGATTCGCCGGGCCCGCCCAGGAGGAAATAGTGGGCCACATCTATCCCTGCCTCTATCGCCTGATTGTGTGCGCTAACAACATCAACGGGGCGGAAGGGTTTGCGGTAGTTTTTGAGCATGTCTTCGGACATGGACTCTGTGCCGAATTCCACATGTTTGAGACCACTTTCCTTCATGCTCCTGAAATAGCTGTCCGGGAGCTTGACGGGGGCAAAAAAACCACCCCAGGGAATGGAAAGTCCTACTTCTCTAAAGGCTTCGGCAACTTCCAGGCTGTGACTGATGTCGGAGTTAAATGCTGAATCGGTGATAAATATATATTTTGCCCCCTTTTCCTGGAGCGCGAGTGCCGTCTGGGCCACTTGCAGGGGGGCAACAAGGCGATGTTTCTTTCCCTCAATATGAGGATAGGGACAGTAGATACAGCGAAAAGAGCAGCCCCGTTTTGTCTGCAGGTTTAACATGCCGCCATGATCCAGGTAGAAGTTGGAGTGGGCTGCACGGTGATCAAACTGTCGCTCCTGTTTTCCTGTCCATGGCTGAACGGCCTGGGCCGGGGCTGATCTGCTGATCAGGCCCGGAATCTTTGCCAGGGCGACCTGGTCTTCAAGGGCATCGACGAGCTGGCCAAATCGTTCGCCTTCCCCAACGATACCGTAGTCAAGATCAAGTACATCAAAAATCTCCTGGGGCAGGATGGTAAATCCGGCGCCTCCTCCAACGATAACAGCCTTGCAGGTTTTTCGTATGAGTGTAATAAGCTGTTTGTGCTGCTCGATAAAAAAGAGGGGATTGCCAATTTCCGTATTGTCCACATTGCGAAAGGAGAGTCCGACAACAGGAGGAGAGAAGCTTTTCAGGATCGCAGTCAGTCCGTCAGGATCAAGGATATTCATATCCGCAATTTGTACCGTATGCTCCTGCGACAGGGAACCTGCCACATAATCGAGTCCTATGGGGTAAACCGGATAGGGGACGGTAAGGGTGTTAGGGGAGATAAGCAGGATATTCATAAAATTGAAAAACTGGTGGCACAGAGAGTATTGCCAAGTCCAAGAAGAAGGATTCTTTTGTTCTCCAGTGGATATAAGGGCTGTTCCTGTTCCAGGAGGTGGACAGCCATAACTGCAGCAACGGCAGAGGCCGAGGCAAATTCTCCGGTGAGCTCACGGTAACGAAGAACGGGGGGCTTGTTTTCCATCTCCTGCAGACAGTCTGTCAGTTGCTGTTCCCCTTCTTCTCTGTAGGCTGCAGGAATGCCGGCAAGAATAAGGTCATAGTTGCCGGCTATTTTCTTGAAATTATCCGCAGTGGCCTTGTGCTGATAGCAGAGAGAGTGCATCTGCACTTTCCCTGCAATTTGTTCCCTTGTAAGATGAAAACAGCCGCCGCCATCAGCCAGTTCTGCTGCCTGCTCTATGGATGGGTCGAAAAGTGTTGAGAACTCCGGGTGCCCTTCGTCGACACTCAAGACAAAAGCGGCTGGAGAGCTGTTACTGAGCATGCTCTCGGCGGTGTTCAGGGCCTGTTCGAAGGAGTAATCTCCACCGCTGCTTGTAATGTTCGCCCCCTGTGCATTAAACAGTATGGCTATCTGGCCAGCGGCACTGTTATGAACAGAACCCACAAAGTCAATGGGACTGGGAAACTGTTCATTTGTCTCACGCAGCTTCTTTAAAAAATCGTAGGTCTCAGAGAGGGCTCCCCAGCCGGTTCCCATAAATATGTTTTCCGGCGTCTGTTTTGTACCGGAATCGGTAAAGGCATCATTTGCCAGGGCCAGGGCCAGCCGGGAGTATCGTTTTAAGCGGCGAATATTTTTTCCGGGGAGGGTTGCTGATATCTCCTTGGTGGAGAGTTGTCCGCCTGTTTTTTTGTTTTGCAGGAGGCTGGCCATGCTTTCCGCAAGCTTTCCTGCGCCTGTGATGCAGGATTTCCCAAGGATGGTCAGGCCGTCGCTTTTGCTAGCTGTGTGGGCTGGCGCTGGAAAGAGATCCGCTTTTGTCAGCAGCAGGCTGGCATTATTGCCGCCAAAGCCAAATGAATTTGAGAGTACTGCCGCTACGGGTTGTTCTTTTGCTTGAATCAGTGGCTGCAGGTGCAATTCGGGATCCGTCTGCTGCAGTCCGGTATTAGCCGGAAGCAACCCTGACTGTATGGCAATGGTTGCAATGGCCGCTTCAATGGCACCGGAAGCGGCAAGACTGTGACCTGTGGCCCCCTTTACAGAGGACAGTGGCGGGGGAGTGGGGAAGAGCCTTCTGATGGCCTTTGACTCTGCCAGGTCATTGTCCGGGGTGCCTGTTCCGTGCAGGTTGATATAGTCGATATCTTCTGTGCTAAGCTGTCCGTCCTGAAGGGCATCATGCATTGCCAGATATGCACCTGCTCCCTCAGGGTGCGGTGCTGCAGCATGGTACGCATCACAGGAAAGACCGGCACCTGACAGTTCGGCAAGTGGTTTTTCAGGTCTGTCTGTGGTGAGCAGAAGTAGGGCAGACCCTTCGCCCACAGACATCCCCTGTCTCTTTATATCAAAGGGTTTGCTGCCTTCCTGGTCCACCAGCTGCAGTGAGTGAAATCCATAGTAGGTCAAATAACAGAGGGAATCTACGCCGCCGGCAAGCACTGTCGTAACTTCCCCTGCCTGCAGCATTCGCATGGCCAGAGTGAGGGCAACAGCACCGGATGAGCAGGCAGTGGAAACAGTAAAGGCCTTGCCTGTGCATTCGTATTGTTCCGCAACTGTCTGGGCAACGGTGGAGAGCCCGTGGTATTTGTATTTGTCGGGATTTTTTTCACCAGCTGCAAGTTGTTGTTCAGTGGTAAGGATCCCTCCGGTGGTCGTACCCAGAATAACAGCATCAGGGGGAGCTGGACTGCAACTCATTGCCTGTTTTGCAGCGGCAAGGGCCAATGTGTGGGTTCTTGGCAGGGAAGTGCTGGTAAGGTTTGTAACCTCTGCTGTCGGCAGGGGAGACTGTTGCTGCACCGGAAAAAGCTGCAGGGGACTGATGCCGGATCTATTTTCTCGTAATGCCTGCTCAGTTGCCTTGATGTCATTGCCAAGGGCACTGAGAATGCCGAGCCCGCTAATATAGACTTTTGTGCTGTTCAAGAAGAGAGATTTGGAGAATTTTCACTGATGTAGTTCGATAGTGCGGCCAGTGTGGAAAAGACTTTTTCTCCAATCTCTTTATTGTTGATCACGACGCCGTAATCCTTTTCGACCATGACCACCATTTCCAGAACATCAATGGAATCAATACCAAGTTCCCCGCCTACCAGTTGTGCATTTTCGTCAATCTCATCAGGGGTGACATCGGTCAGGTTCAGTATTTCAATCAGTTTTTCTTTTAGTTTTGCTGTTAAGTCGTCCATGGTTCTCAATAGGTGTATGATTTATTTATCTGCTTACCATCAAAACTCAGGTACCCGCTAAATTGACATGTAGGAGCTCGCCCCTGCGAGCGATTTCCCAGGTTTAGTAACATGCTTATTCGCTCGCAGGGGCGAGCTCCTACAACAATATGCAACATATCTGAGCTCAAATGGTAATCAAGCTTTTTTATATGCAACTTGTATGTGGTTCTGAGGATAACAGAAAGGAGATAATATTACCAGAGGAGCGTGATTTGTATCATAAATATTCCTCTTCACCATTCATATTCAGTTAAAAGAATTATGTTTCCCTTCCAGAAATTGTTGTGTATCGTTTGGTTTTTTTAAGGTATTGATTTTTGTGTTGTTGAAACAGTAGCTTAAGTTTTTTTTCTTGGGACTTGAATTTTCACTGTTGCTATGTTTAGCGGATGGTTGTGATGCGTGCATTTTTGAAAAAAAGAATTCTGATACTCTCGTACATGGGTTTTTTTACGGTGGTTGCTGTGGTGGTTGCCCTTATCCAGCAGAATGTTCGCTATGTGGCGCTCTTTATGT
>JAOZKX010000126.1 GCA_029935135.1 Desulfocapsa sp. | reverse complement strand
GTGTCGCCATGGCAGAAATAATACGTTTACAGCTGTTGGACAGAAATGATGAAGGACCCACTATTTTCAGTGGTGAATTTTCCCTTATCAGCAAAAACAGCCCCAAAGAGGAAATAGTCGAATTGAAAAAACGTGCTTTTCGTTATTCCGGCACTACTGATAACAAATAGTAGCTTAACCAGCCTTCAATTCACCTTGTAACGACACTCCAGGATTTTTTAGTGAAAAAACACCCCGTTTCAATTTCCATATTACTTACCCGCTACTTACTGTCTCTCCTGCTTGTATCTTTTGCAATGCTGCTGACATGGGCTTACCTTGTCACTAGTAACTTTATGGAAGAACACCAACACCTGCATATAAACACGAACAATCAATCTGCGGCAAGAATACTGGATACTAACCGAAAAGAATTATCCGAAAACCTGGACAATTTTACAGAAATATTTTCTCAGCAGATAGGTCTGCATATGGATATTAACCAGAAACAGTTACTGAGCACCCTCCAATCCATACGGGCAGACAGTGTTTTTGATTTATTACATTTCATCAGTACCGATCACCAGACACATATAAACGCCGACTCTCCATTTTTTGATTTCCCGGCAACTGACCCTCTTTTTATGAAAGAAGCTGTAAAATTCATAGACCGGGTACAACTTCTAAAGATAGATGCCCCAACTGAGGGTATATGGTTATTTGTAATAGCAAAGCGTGTTGTGGCCAAAGAGACTGGACAGGTTCTCGGACTCCTGATAGGGGGTGAGGTTCTTAATAACAATCGGGCTCTGGCCAGGAAACTCTCCAATCACATCGAGGCTCAGATTGTGCTGTTACGGATGAACAAAAGTGTTATTAGCTGCAATAAAACAGTACCGGCAGATCTTTTGGCTTTTATTGAAACCAACAATGAGCCTGTCACCAGAGTCCGTTCTATACTCGACGAAACAAAACAACCGTTAATTGTCAGCCAATTTACCTATCAACTCTCAAATGATGCATCCCTGTCACTTCTCTGTGTCTACAAAAATTCAATCTACAGCGCAATACAGCATCTCTTTTATTCATTAAGTTTCTTTGGTGTCTTGATCATTGTCAGCATTTTTTTCTTTTTCGAAAGGTTGATCAAAAAACATGCTGCAAATGCGATAGACAGGCTGGTACTGTTCACAGAAAAAGCATCTGAAGGGCCGGAGGATGAACATTATTCACCGGGAACACTGGTAGAGTTTAACCGCATCGGATACGCCGTTGAAAAAATGCTTTCCCAATTGAACGCCCGTGGCCTTGAACTTATTGCCGCCAAAGAACAGGCCGAGTCCGCTAATCGTGCAAAATCGGTATTCCTCTCTAACATGAGCCATGAGCTGCGCACACCGCTCAACGCTATTCTTGGATACACACAGATTTTTTCCGGTGATAGCACACTCAACCAAACACAGCAAGGCGGTATCAAAACCATGCATCAATCCGCCGAACACCTGCTGATGCTTATCAACGAGATCCTGGACCTTTCAAAAATTGAGGCCTCTAAAATGGAACTGGTAACAACCACCTTCCACCTGCCTGATTTTTTCCAGGGAATTGCTGATATTATTCAAGTCAGAACAATAGCTAAGGAACTTGATTTTTCCTATCAACCGGCAAAAAACCTCCCTGATATCATTGAAGCCGATGAACTACGGCTGCGACAGGTCATATTAAATCTTCTTTCCAATGCGATCAAATTTAGCGAAAACGGACATTGCACATTAAAAGTCCAATCAAAAACAATGCGTGAAAATAAGGCCCTGCTGACAATCACCGTTGAAGACAGTGGACCTGGGATCGCTCCAGAAATGCAGCAAAAGATATTTGAACCATTCCAACAAACAGGCGAACGCCTGCTTTACGCTGAAGGATCTGGTCTGGGGCTTGCCATCAGCTGTGAACTGGTCAAACTTATGGATGGAACACTGCAGGTTACCAGTCCCATTAACAACAACCCAAAACCCGGACAGGGGGTTGGGAGTCGTTTTTCATTCACTCTTGAGGTTTCGGTGCCAGACGATGGGCAAACGAGCAAAAGAGAAGCAAATATAGTGATCGGCTATTCCACTTCCCAAGGCGCCCCCCAAAAGATCCTGATTGTTGATGACAAAGCATCGAACAGATCAGTTCTTCGCCATATCCTCGAACCACTTGGCTTTTTGATTGATGAAGCAAATGATGGATGTGAGGTAATCAATACCTGTCAACAATTCAAACCAGATGCCGTTTTAATGGATTTACGCATGCCGGGAATGGGCGGACTGGCTGCAACTGAGCAATTAAAACAACATCCAGACCTTCACCAAACTGTAGTAATTGCCGTAACTGCGACACCTGCAGCAGAGGAGCAGCAAGCAAACATTTTTGATGGCTATGTTATTAAACCATTTTCCACAACCGACTTATTGGAAATCATAGCCAGACTGCTCTCCATCACATTAATCTACGCTGAAGAATATCATCAGGAGGAGCAGGATAATGATATTATATGTCCTCCCAAAAAGGATCTTGATGAACTGTACACACTGGTTTGCAACGGTGACATAACTGGTGTATACAGAAAAGCGGAATCAATAAAAGCTGAGACTCCCGGGCAATATGTAGCATTCACCACTAAAATCTCTCAGCTTTGCGAATCTTTTGAGATAAGTAGAATCAGAAACTTTATTGAAAAATACAGGGATGGTAATGGCTGAAAAGAAGAAAGATTTAATTTTAATTGTGGATGATCACCTTGCCAATCTCAAGGTGCTGTTTGCTTTCCTTAAGGACGAAGGATTTGATATCCGTATTCTTGAAAGTGGAGCACAGGCTGTGGAACTCCTCTCCCATACCTTGCCGGATCTTATTCTTCTCGATGTAATGATGCCGGATATGGATGGTTTCACCCTGTGCAGAAGAATAAAATCTGCCCCCCGCACCGAAAATATTCCCATTATTTTTCTCACAGCTCTTGATGATGTAAAGGATAAGATTGCCGGATTTGAGGCAGGAGGTGCAGATTATGTTACCAAACCATTCCAGCAGATCGAACTGCTGGCCCGGATCAACACCCACCTCACCTTGCGAAAAAGAGAAATGGAACTGAAGCAGGCCCTGGCCGAAGTGAAAAAGCTCTCGGGAATTTTACCACTTTGCTCCTATTGTAAAAAAATCAGAAACGACAAGGAACAATGGGAAGAAGTGGATGTATATATCTACTCACATTCAGAAGCTGATATAAGCCATAGCATCTGTCCGGAATGCATGAAAGAACATTATCCTAAAGAGTATAAAGAGATTTATAAGGATACCTGAATAAAAGCAGCACAGTAACTTCATGTATTTTCCAGCACTTCAAATCACACTAACCTGAAAATCAGTTCTGTTCCTTTAAAACATGCTGTCCGCATGGTTGAGACAGGTATGGCAGATATTATCAGCAGGTAGCAAGCAAAAAGAGAACTTCAAGGTATTTATTCTGGCTTTTTTCTGCTCACCAGGGTTCGGGAGTTTCCTTGACAAGTGTCAAGGCCGACTGATAAAATATACCTATGAAGATACAAACCGCATGGCTTTGTCTTTTTCTCATTTCTTGTCCAGGCACCATCTTATCTAAAAACGCCCCCCCCTGCATGTCTGCTCTTTCTGGCGCTGTTGACAACCACCTTAAACCTCATTCCGCTACATCTTCTTGACTGATGACCAGGGGAGAAGGAGGACAAATGGTTCATAAACATGGTGTATGGCTTGTGTTCCTTTCCGTTCTGATTTTCATATTCACATTTGCTGCCCCATACACAGAAAAAGGATGGGCGGAACCCGTTGAGGGATCGGCCTTTATTCTTGAGATCAAGGGAGCAATTGGGCCGGGTGTCAGTGATTTTGTCAGGCGCGGTCTTAAACAGGCCAATGAAGCAAATGCCAGCCTCTTTATCCTGCAGCTCGATACCCCGGGAGGGCTGGATCTTGCCATGCGGGAAATAATCAAGGATATCCTGGCCTCTCCTGTCCCGGTGGTGAGCTATGTCGCACCAAATGGGGCACGGGCGGCCAGTGCCGGGACCTATATTCTCTATGCAAGCCATGTGGCAGCCATGGCCCCGGCCACTAATCTTGGGGCTGCAACACCGGTGACTATCGGGGGCCTGCCAAACCTGGATAAGGATGACGAACAACGAGACGATGGGAAAGGAGAAAAAGAAGCAGAAAGTCCGGCAAGCACCCTGAATAAAAAAATGGTGAATGATGCCGAAGCCTATATCATATCCCTTGCCGAGAAACATGGCAGAAACAAGGAGTGGGCCGCAAAGGCGGTTCGGGAAGCGGTGAGCATAAGCGCAGCCGAGGCCCTGCGTCTTGGGGTCATTGATCTGGTGGCAGACAATATCAGCGACCTGCTTTCCCAGCTGCATGGGAAGGAGGTGACCTTGGACAGCGGAAGTCAGCAGCTGGACACGAACAATCTCCGTCTTGTTTATATGGAAAAAGACTGGCGTACCCGGCTGTTGATTGTGATAGGGGACCCCAATATTGCCTACATGCTGATGCTGCTTGGGATGTATGGCCTCTTTTTCGAACTGGCAAACCCCGGTTCTGTTCTTCCGGGTGTGCTGGGAGGAACTTCTCTCCTCCTGGCCCTCTACGCCTTTCAGATACTCCCTGTCAATTATGTGGGCCTGGCCCTCATTGTCCTTGGCCTTTCCTTTATGGTGGGCGAGGCCTTCACACCAAGTTTCGGCATTCTGGGTCTTGGAGGACTGGCAGGATTTGTCTTTGGCTCCATCATCTTGATGGATGAAAAAAGCCTGCAGGTCTCTCTTCTTCTCATTGGCAGTACCGGCCTCTTTTCATTTATCTGCATCCTCTGGCTCATGGGCAACCTGCTCTTCATGCGACATAAAAGAGTGAGGACAGGCGAGGAACAGATGCTCGACGCCATCGGTGTGGCCATGGATGATTTTACAGAAAATGGCCGGGTCTGGATTATTGGCGAATCCTGGCAGGCCAGCAGTACGGATCCCCTGCGGCAAGGGGAATCAGTCAGGGTTCTCAGTCAGAACGGACTACACCTGTCCGTAACACCTTTACAGGAGGTAGAATAATATGATCACTATTCCTATCATTGCTTTTCCAATTGGACTGCTCATTGCCCTGATAGCACTTACATTTAAGATTGTACCGGAATACCAGCGTCTGGTCGTTTTCTTCCTGGGCCGCTTTCAGACCGTGAAACAACCGGGCCTGAGACTGGTTGTTCCAGGAATTCAGCAGATGCGGCGGGTGGATCTACGCGTAATCACCATGGATGTCCCAAGTCAGGATGTAATCTCCAGAGACAATGTCACCGTACGAGTCAATGCAGTACTCTATTTCCGGGTGGTTGATCCGGAAAAGGCCATTATCCAGGTTGAGGATTATTACAATGCCATCAGTCAGCTGGCCCAGACCACTCTGCGTTCTGTCCTTGGTCAGCATGAGCTTGACGAGATGCTGGTGGAAAGGGACAAAATGAATGCGGATCTGCAGCAGATCATCGATAAACAGTCGGACGCCTGGGGGATCAAGGTCAGTAATGTCGAAATCAAACATGTGGATCTCAACGAGAACATGATTCGAGCCATTGCCAAACAGGCCGAAGCGGAACGGGAACGACGGGCCAAGGTCATCCATGCCGAAGGTGAACTTCAGGCCTCCGAAAAACTGCTGGCTGCTGCTAATGTCATTTCTCAGAATCCACAGGCCCTGCAACTCAGATACCTGCAGACCTTAAATGATATCTCCAATGAGAATACAACAACCATTGTCTTTCCCCTGCCCATAGAAACTATCCAAGGGATCTTCAACAAAACAACAGGAAAAAAGTAATGAAGGTCTGACTGGAGAAAGAGCTCAAGGCGAAGGGGGGCGTTTATGACACTGGACCATAAAAAACTGGCGGTCATTCATATTGTCAAGCGGGAGCTGGATCTGTGCGATGTTGATTACCGAAACATCCTGGAGCGTGAGACCGGTGTCCGTTCCGCAAAAGATCTGGACGAGAAAGGATTCAGACAACTAATGCGCGCCTTTGCGGCAAGCGGATATTATCGAATCAACCGATACGGTCTCACCCTTCGCCAGAAAATGTATATCAAACACCTGGCTGATGATCTTCGCTGGAACAAGGAGCACTTCAAAAACTTTCTCAACAAATATTACCATAAGAAGGAAGTCACCAGCCTGACAAAGAAAGAGGCAAGCAAGGTCATTGAATCGTTGAAAAATATACTCAAGCATCAATGAGTCTGTGGAACTTGGATCTTTTTGTTGTTGGCTCGAAAAGGTCAGGGAGGTTGGCTATGATCGTCACCCCCGACCGTAATAACACCTGAGGCACAAGGAAAAACAAATTTTCCAATACCAGAAAGTCGGTTATGATAGCCGTTCTGCAGAAAAGTGTGTATAGAGTTGCTTCCA
>JAOZKX010000125.1 GCA_029935135.1 Desulfocapsa sp. | reverse complement strand
GTGAAGGCTGTATGGTGTGTGGTGAGGAACTGCATTATTTTACAGAAAGACATGAGATGGCCTGCAGTTACTGTGGGCGCCAGCTGCCGGCCAATGCTTGTTGTGAGCAGGAGCATTTTGTCTGTGATAGCTGTCATCGGGAAAATGGGATTGAGGTGATCAAGGCCATTTGCAGTGGCACCGAAGAGAAAGATCTTATTCGTCTGCTCAAGCTGATTCGCAGTCATCCGGCAATCCCCATGCACGGTCCTGAACATCATGCCATGATCCCGGGGGTGATTCTTGCCTGTTATCGAAATAATGGTGGAGAGATTAAAAAAGAAGCCATTCTTACCGGTATCAGCAGAGGGGGAGATATTCCCGGAGGCGTCTGCGGATTCTGGGGTGCCTGCGGGGCCGCTGTGGGGGCAGGGATTGCGGTTTCAACCATTCTCGCTGCCACACCTCTAACTCCTTCACCAAGACAGACTGCCCAGTCTTTTAGTGCCAAGGTGCTCACTGTTATTGCAGAGTATCGTGGGGGGCGCTGTTGCCAGCGGGAAACATGGCTTGCCCTTACGGAAACGGCTCGACTTTCAGCAGAGATGCTCTCTGTGCCTCTGGTCATTGAAGAGAAGATTCACTGTGAACAATATTTGATCAATAAGGAATGTATCCGTAAACAGTGTCCTCTGTGGGAGCATCGGGTAAAGAATCTGTCTCCTGAACCGAAGTTTATTACTTTTTCATAACACCCTATGAGCGGAGTGAAACCATGCGATTTTCAATTGTAATCCTTCTTTCTCTGAGTCTCTTTGCCGTTTCGCCCTGTTTTGCGGAAACGGCTGAAGAAAAGGGACTGGCCATTGCCGTGGAGGCGGATTTGCGTGATCAGGGATTTTCTGACAGCAGTGCGGATATGACAATGACCCTGCGCAATAAACATGGGCAGGAAAGTACTCGCAAGATACGGAGCAAGACCCTGGAAGTCGCGGGTGATGGTGATAAGAGTCTCTCCATCTTTGATACGCCAAGGGATGTGAAGGGGACTGCCTTTCTCACTTTTTCCCATAAGATTGGTGATGATGACCAGTGGCTCTATCTGCCGGCCCTGAAACGGGTCAAGCGAATCAGTTCCCGGAATAAGTCAGGATCCTTTATGGGCAGTGAGTTTTCCTATGAGGATATTGCCAGCCAGGAGATTGAGAAATACAACTACAAGTATCTGCGTGATGAGAATATGGCCGGCCAGGACTGTTTTGTCTCCGAACGCTACCCCGTGGATATAAAGAATTCCGGCTATACCCGGCAGGTTGTGTGGATGGATAAAGGAGAGTACCGGGTCTGGAAGATTGAATTTTATGACCGTAAAGAAAGCCACCTGAAAACCCTGGTTTTTAGAGGCTATCAGCAATATCTGGGGAAATACTGGCGGGCAGATAGTCTGGAGATGGTCAATCACCAGAATGGGAAGTCAACAACACTTCTTTTTGCCAACTATCAGTTTCAAACCGGTTTAACCGAGAGTAATTTCAACAAAAACAGTCTGAAGCGGGCCAGATAGTATTGTTATGAAGCGTGTTTGCGGAACCTTTGTTTTCGGTGTTGTTGCGCTTTTGACACTATTGTTTACGCAATTCCCGGTTTGCGCCTATGAATTCACTTCCAATATTGCCTTCCAGACCCGTTTGTTTCCCCATGCACCCGCCTATACTTCCCAGGAGCGGAATGATGCCTCCCTGGCGGGAGAAATCGAACTATATCACGAGTTTGTTTCCGGTTCGAGTTTTACAATCAAGCCTTTTGCCAGGATAGACAGTGCAGACGAAGAACGGACTCACTGGGACATTCGTGAGGCCAATTATCTGTATCTGGCAGAGAGCTGGGAACTGTTGTTGGGCGTGAGCAAGGTCTTTTGGGGAGCAACTGAATTTGTCCATCTGGTTGATATTATTAATCAGACAGACCTGATTGAATCCCTGGATGGGGAAGAAAAACTTGGCCAGCCCATGGTGTATTTCTCCATATTGAAGGAGTGGGGGGCCATTGATGCCTTTCTCCTTCCATGGTTTCGCGAGCGAACATATCCTGGTGTAGAGGGGCGTCTGCGAACCGGTCTTGTGATTGATACCGATCGGGCACAGTATGAAAGTAGTGCAGAGCAGGCACATCTCGATGTTGCCCTTCGTTACAGCCAGACATTTGGTGAGGCGGATGTGGGTGTCTATCATTTTATCGGTACCGACAGAGATCCTACTCTGTTGCTGGATCTGCAAGGTGGTCAGGCACTACTTATTCCCTATTATGAACAGATTCAACAGACAGGACTGGATATACAGATGGTTGCCGGGAATTGGCTATGGAAAGGCGAGGCGCTGTATCGTTCCGGGAAGGGGCGCGATTTTGCCGCAACTACATTTGGTTTTGAGTATACCTTTTACGGGATAGGAGAGAGCCAGATGGATTTGGGACTTCTCAGTGAATATGTCTTTGATGATCGGGCACCGGAGTTTGCCTCTCCTTACAATAACGATATTATGGCCGGCCTGCGACTGGCAGTAAACGATGCCAGCAGTACGGAACTGTTGGCAGGAGTAATCAAGGACATTGAATTATCATCTCAGTTGTATTCTGTGGAGGGCAGTCGGCGTCTGGGGGAGAACTGGAAACTTGTTCTGGAAGCAGCATTTTTTGTGGACATCGACAGGCGTGACCCGGCCTATGGGATACGGGATGATGATCGGTTGAAGGTGGAGCTTTTGTATTATTTTTAGGTCAATGTCTGTTTATTGTGGCACAAAAATAAAAAAGAGATCGACAAAGTGAAATAAAATTGTTCATATACTCGCAAGAGTGTATGGATATTTCAGAAATTGATGGAGGATATTGATATGAGCGGACATGGACATGGACACGAAAAGCCGGAAGAAGATCATTCAATCTGCGTAAAGGTTGGGGTTTTCTTTGTTTTTGTAATTATTGGTTTTTTTATTATTGGAATGATAAATTAGCAGAAAGAGTGCACGACCCGCCTCTCTTCTGTTTGCTTTGTAATCTGCATGGCGTGTGAATTCCCTCTGGATAGGTGGGGGGAAGCCACGCAGATTAGTAAAGCAATATTCTTTTCAGGTCATACAATAAAGAGCAGTTATTCCCCCTTCCCAATCTGTTCAAGAATGTAGGCCGCCTCTTCTGTACACCAACGATCATACGTACCGGTAATATAACTTCCTGGTCATGGTCCTTTGGTGACGGGACAACCAGTACACAATCTACCTTCCTGATACCGGTGCTTCCCCTTCTTTCTGCGTCCCTATCTGCATAACAAGAATAAGATCTGTCAGATCGACGATGTCATTGTTATCGATATCACCGATCGGTAGATCCGGAACTGTAAATGTTGTCAGCTGACTGCCCTGATTGCCGGCAAGGTCTGTGGAATGAACAACAAGCTGATGACTTCCCATGCCGAGGGCGGGTAGCCGTTCTCCCGAGGCCAGTTGAATGGTATTGCTATCAATGCTTATCACCTGCTGACCATCGCTTACCGTGTACTCAACAAGTGGATTTTCCTCTCGTGTAAAAGAACCGTCTGCAGGAGTTATTATGCTGATAAGGGGAGGCGTGAGATCGATGTTCAGGGTGTAATGGGAAACCCCGGACCGATTCGGATCGACAGGATCTGATCCGCTGAGTGTCAGTTGATAGTCTCCCTCTCCGGCCATACTGTCCAATGTGCATCGCCAGGAGCTTGAAGACGGAAATTCAACAGCACCTGCTGTTGCACCATTGTCTATATTAATCAGAATGTTACTTCCTTCTTCCCGGTAGCCGGAGACTGTCTGGGTTGTCTGGTTGCTGGGTGAACTGTAGTCTGTCAGATATACAGCAACTCCTGGATTTGTTCCATTGTTCCATTCCTGCTCATCAGTAAAGCCATTTTCATTGGTATCTGTGGCATAGGGATTGGAACCAAAGGCCAGTTCCACAGCATCACTTAAGCCATCATTGTCATCATCATTATCACAGAGATCGCCCGCTCCATCTCCGTCCCAGTCGTGTTGAGCTTGGTTCACTACCAGAGGACAGTTATCCTGACTGTCGAGCCAGCCATCGAGATCACTGTCATTGTTAAATGGATCGGCAAGTCCGTCCACAAGATCCTGCTGAGGTGTTTCCTCATGGTTGAGCAGGCCATCTCCATCGCTGTCCATGGTGGGGGAGAGGAGGGTGCACAAATCCTGCGGATAACTGTTTAGGCTGTCCATGGAATAGAGGAGGAGCAGGCCTGCCAGATAGCTGCCCTGTTGACCCTGGAGCAGGCGGCCAACTTCTTCTTCAATCTGCTCATCCGGGCTCATAAGAGCATAAAAATCCTCAATGCTGCTCTGCAGAAGATGGCAGGGTGATGTGGCCAGAGTGTTCAGCTCCTCCATAAGGGTGTTGATGGAGCGGGTACTCTGGGGAGAGCTGCTGTTCCATGCAAGCTGACGCTCATTTTCCAGGAGTTGCTGCAGCATAAAAAGAGTGGCATTATCCGGCCGATGACCATGGGAGGCAAAGGCCAGCCAGGGGAGAGGGTCAGTTTCCGGGTGAGCTGCTGTCAGCCCGTCGGCAACTGCCTGCGGAACGGATTCGGTGAGGAGTTCAAGCTGTCTTTCCAGAAGGGCAAGGGGAAGCATGGAACCAGTCGTTACATCATAATCAGGTGTGTCTGTAACCAGACTGGCGGCGAGAAACTGAACAAGGGCGTCTTGCCACTGTTCATGCCAGGTGGAAATGTCACCACTACAGTTTGATTCGTCAAAGGCCATATCGGAAAAGAGTGGATCGGCAATCGAGGGGAGGTAGCGTTTATAGATAAAGCCGTTATTAGATGCATCGACCACCCGAATTACTGCTTCACTGCCCAGGGGAACTCTTGACAAGTAGGAGGACAGGGAAGTACTTGTGTCTTCTGCCAGTATTCTCTGCTGCAGTGTTTCAATGCGGTAATCGCTGTTGGCAACGGGGTCGTTGTTGTAGCCCAGAAATTGTCCGGAAAGCATCGTCTCCACTTCGTAGAGCCGGGTGGCAGTGGGGGTGTCAAGCGGATCAAGAGGGTCAGTCCCCCGCAGATACAATTCATCCCAGTCAGACCAGTTGTCATTATCGCTATCTGCAGGAAAAAAGCCAGGATCAAACGGATCGGTATGGCGCAGGATTTCATCAAAATCAGAGATACCATCGCCATCACTGTCAGGAGAGTTATGAGTTGAATCACCGCTGTTGCCGAGTGGGTTCAGGCCATGGGCAATTTCCCAGATATCCGGCAGGCCATCACCGTCACTGTCAATAAAGGGTGCTTGTTCTATGCTGTAATTCAGAATGCGTTCTGTTGAGTAGACACCACTGCTTGCAGCACGGAGAGTGAGAGTACGGTCCCTGGAAATATAGAGTGTGGCACTGTTATCGCCAATGGATTGCCAGCTGCTGTCTTCATTCTGGATTTCAACGCTCGCCGTACCATAGAGCGTGTGGGCAGTAATCTGCAGACCAATGGTTTCCTGGTAAGTGCCGGAAGGATGAGATACTGACAGGGCCGGGGTTTCACCGGGTGTGGTTGAGAGGAAAAGAGCTGCATCAAAACTATAGATTGACACTTCCGGGATTGCAGCAGATGGCGGAGTACTGCTTTGCCCGGTAAAGTTTGGAACTGCCACCATACCGGGTGTAAGGACTATTGGAGTAGCATCAGTGGATGACTGGCTGGGTGGCGAGCCGTTGGTCCAGTGTGAAAAGGTTACCTTACCGGGGGCATCAACCATGTCTGCCCAGTCACCGGTATGATAGGAGGCGACGGCCTGTCCGTCTGCATCAAAAACGATGACATTTTCCTGGACAGCCGGATCCCAGGCGAGAGCGTTTCCTGGAGAGAGCAAAAAAAGAAAAAGAAAGGAGACAAGGGCTAAAAAATATTTATGTGCACTGTTCATGCGAGTCCCTGTGGAAGGTCGTGTTATGGGGGAAAGATCTGTCATCTGTTTTCCATACCGGTTAGTTCAGAATGAGCCAGTTGCTGGTCAGCTCTTTTTTAGGTTCACCGCTGGCAATATCAAAGAGAATGATTTTATAGCGAACGGTCATTCCAGCCTTTGATGGGTAGTGATCCAGATAAAACATTCGTGGGCCGGTGGCCACAGCCGGATCAATCGCCTCTCCTTCGTGAGTCTGCCCGATAATGGCACCGCTCAGCAGTTTGCGGAAGGAGTAGAACGGATCCCGAATCATGCTGTAAAAATGCCAGGTCCCGGGTCCCCCGAAGGGGGGAACGATATATTCGGAATAGGTCTGACAGTTGAATCCTGGAATCAGCGGGCTCACTTGGAGGAAATCATTTCCTGCCTCCTGCCGGTAGACGATAAAATTTTTGATCTTAATTAAAGGCTGAATATAAGAACACATCCTGATATTTTCAAAGAGTGCCGGTTCTTCGAAAATATCACCTGTTTC
>JAOZKX010000481.1 GCA_029935135.1 Desulfocapsa sp. | reverse complement strand
GTTAAATTTTCAAGGTGGGCGGGTACTACTTGGCGTAGAAGATGACGGATCGATTTCCGGCTTACAGCGTGTGAATTGTGAAGAATGGGTAATGAATATTTTAAGGGATAAAATTCATCCTTTAGTGCTTCCATATTATGAAGAAATTAAGATAGAAGAGAATGTTTTTGTTGCTGTTATTACTTTTCCGCAAGGTGTGTCAAAACCCTATGTTCGGAGACACCGTCATGAGGAAAAAATCTTCATTCGAGTTGGTTCTACTTCTCAGTTGGCGACACGAGAGCAACAAATGCGTTTATTTGAAGTTGGTGGGATGTTGCATACTGAACTATTGCCCATAGCCAGAACAGACTCCAGTTGTCTTGATAGGACAAGACTGGAAAACTATCTGCAAAATATCATAAAAGATCCTGACACACCAGGCACAGATGAGGAATGGGAACATCGACTGGCTGGTTTAGGACTTATAACCGAACCCAATGGGTTATGCACAGTAGCTGGTTTAGTTCTTTTCGGTAAACAACCAAGACAATATTTCAAACAGGCCGGTCTGCGAGTTTTTGTTTTTGATAGTGAAAACAAAGAATATGAAGCAAAGCTAGATCTAATTATTGATGCCCCTCTGGTTGGAAGATGGGACATCTCGGATTCTGGCAAGCAACTAATTGATGCTGGGCTTATTGAAAAATTTCTCGATCAGATAAAGCCATTTATTTCGCAGGAATCGAATGAGATTGATGAGAATTTCAGGAGAGAGGTTGAATGGTTATATCCCTTTGATGTAGTGCGAGAGCTTCTTGTAAATGCTCTGGCACATAGGGACTGGACACGATTCGTAGATATTGAAGTAGGCGTATACTCTGATCGCATGGAAGTCATAAGCCCTGGAGCTTTACAAAATTCAATGACGATTGAAAAAATGGTTTCAGGACAGCGTTCTCCTCGAAATCCTCTAATCATGGAAATCCTTCGGGACTATGGATATGTCGATTACAGGGGTATGGGAGTAAGAACAAAGATTATTCCATTAATGAAAAAATTCAACGGTGTCGAACCAATTTTTGAGGCAACGGAAGATCATTTGAAAACTGTTTTGTTAAGGAGAATTGATGGTTGATGTTGCCGGTAAACTTATAGCCGCTATCCATTCTTCTGCGATATTTAATCCAGATATTCAGGTGGCCCCAGCCTGTATTCTCTGGCCTGATCGTGAGCGCCATTGGGAGGCAGTAATCCCTCGTTTGCAACAGGAATTGCCTGAGCTTCTAGTGCTTGGCGATTATAACCCAGAAGATCGAATGGGTCCTGCAATCTGGCTGCGATGTGTGATAAGCGCTGCTTGTGCCAACATTACTCTCCCTGATGATAAAACACCAATTTTCTACCTTCCAGGGGTTGGCCGTCAGGATTTACGGGCTGTACAGAATTGTCCTGACCACTTAAAACCACTGGCCGAATTACAGTATAGAGGCACAATTTGGTCACAATTGAATAGTAAAGATTGGACGATATTAGCCTTCTTGAGATCTGAGCAAGGAGGTCTTGGCCTGGATGTAGCACAGGATAATGATAGCAAAAATGCTATGCAGGTTTCACTTCATCATTTGCTTGATGAAAATGTGGATCTTTTGCAAGGTCGACGGCTGGATAAGGATTACTTCAATACCTTACTGAGTGGTGATCCTGTTCGTGATCTCTTGCAATGGCTTGACCAGGAAGAACTTTTTCGGACTGGTAGGGGTGAGAATGAATGGCAAGCCTTTGTAGCCCTCTGCAAGTCTCAATTAGGATTTGATCCTGAGAATGATGGTATTTTAGTTGGAGCCGAAAAATTAGCGTTACATGAAGGCCCTTGGCTGCCAGTATGGTCACGGTTTTGT
>JAOZKX010000124.1 GCA_029935135.1 Desulfocapsa sp. | reverse complement strand
CGCTTGCAAGACCGACAGCTCCCCAGATTCCAACAAGGGCTGCCATGGTTATGCCAACGCCAAGGGCAAATGTAGAAGTTTCATATTCAGCTTCAGTTTTGTTTTCTTCTGTAACATGTGTGTATGTAGTCATGGTGTCCTCCATATTGGATCAGTTGTATTTACTTTCTTGTTTTTGTAGCTTTTATATAGCAGCATGCGTGCCAATTCCCAAATGATAAACAGAATAATTCTCAGAATGATCACAGGCAACTGTTATTACTCGATTATTTTATGCAGAAATTACTTTGCTGAGCTTAACACACTCCTGTTGTTTCAGTTAAAAAGACAAAACAGATATGCTGTATTGATCGGGAAAAGTGTAGTTCTCCTTCAACAAAAGTGTTGCAGGTATTGCAGATAGGTACGGAACTAAGTGATATACAGGCAGGAAATCAGGTTTGGTGAAATTTGTGGCAAATAAAAAGCTGCAGAGGGGCAGTCTTCAGTGGTAATTCATTAATGACATTCAACTGTTTTCTCAATAGTAAGCATATAGAGTGCAATACTGGAGATAATGGCAAAGAAGAGGATATAGAGGGCTGGTGAGGTGATAGAACCGGTCTCACGAACCATCCAGGTACAGATCATAGGGGCTGTACCGCCCAGAAGTGCCACCGAAAGATTATAACCAAGACCGATGGCAGAAGAGCGTAGATGAGTTGGAAACATCTCAACCATCAGTGCCGGCATCGGCCCCTGAATGCCCCCGGATATCACGGCAAAAATCAGCTGTGCGCATAAGGCTGCTGCAAAAGTCCCCTGATCTATAAGTAAAAAAAGCGGATAGACCAGTAGTCCCATAGCTGCAGAGCACAGCAGCATCACCTCGCGTCTGCCGTATCGATCAGACAGCCGCCCTGAGAGGGGGATAATAACAAGGACCAGCAGCATAGCGACTGTATTGATAAACAAAGTATGGCCGATGGGCGGGTTGACCATCTTGCTCAGATAGGTGGGCATCCAGACAAAAATCAGATAAAAACTTGTTGTGGCAAGGGTGACGATGGCCGCCAGCTGCAGAACCCGGCCAGGCATCTCACGCAGTACCTGTCGCAGCGGGGAATTTTCATGGGACTGCTCTTTTTGGGCCTGCAGAAACTCCGGCGACTCTATCATTCCTCTACGCAGCACTGCCCCCACCGTCAGGATAATGATTCCGCTCCAAAAAGGGATCCGCCAGCCCCACTTAAGCATCGCCTCATGGCCAAGGATGTTCGTCAATAGCATCACTCCGGCAGAACCCAGAAGCAGGCCGCCCACAGCGCCAAAAAGAGTCCAGCTGCCAAACAGGCCGCGTTTCTTTGCAGGCGCAATCTCCACCAAAAAAGAAATGGAACCGATCAGTTCTCCTCCAACAGAGAGTCCCTGCATAAGGCGCAATACAACAAGGAGCACTGCCGCTGTCAGCCCGATATCATCATGTGTGGGGAGAAACCCAACCAGCACGGTTGGAATAGCCATTAAAAAAATGGAAAGCCGCAGGGCAACCTTGCGCCCCATGCGGTCACCAATATGACCGAAAATGATCCCTCCAAGGGGACGCATCATATAACCGGTGGCAAAGATGCCATAGATCATGATAAGCCCGGCCAGAGGATCCTCGTCCGGAAAAAAGAGCACACTGATAACAGGTGCCAGAAACCCGAAGACTGCAAAATCGTACCATTCGAGGATATTACCAAAGACCCCGGCAATCGTGTTCCTCTGCAAATGGGCAGGATTCTTCTCAGCCATTACATCTTGAGTATATGCAGATCAGCAGCTTCACCTTCAGGAAACTCACCAAAGAGGATTGAGTGTACGGGCCCGTCAACCTTGACAAAATAAGAGTCCTCTTCTCCCAGCGGGTTTTTCACCCCCCAGGCGAGATAGCTGTCATCTCCGCTTTGCAGTTCCATCCCCTGTAGCGGATAGTTCAAGACACATTTTTCCGGGATTCTCCCTCTCTCGCCAACACCATGGGATTTTATTTCTCCCTGATTCACTCCAAACAGGCCCCCTGCCCACTCTTCGCCCGCCCCGGGGCCCACTTCAAACCAGACTCCAAAGCCGGGATTGGCATGCACCTGCAGTCTGTATGGACTTGCCAGCTGACGCAGCGGGATATTGGCCAGGGCGGCAAACTTTGCCCCCAGGGTCGGACTCTCTGCCGCCATAAAAGGGGTATCGACAAAAATGCCGGGCAGATATGTCTTATCCATTTTTCCTGCAGAATCCAGCCAGAGGATGGGGAGAGCAGGTCGATCCAGTTGCAGGGCAAGACGGAGCAAAGTGAGGCCATAGCGCATATCAGGAGTGAGATCATCCTCTTTGCCGACAATGATCCAGAGGCTGATTTTTTTATCCAGCAACTGCTCCTTTATAGCCAGCCAGGCCATCTTGGCCAGCTCATCCTGCCAGAAATGGCCGTCCGCCCCCAGGCCGTACTTGCCAGCCGTTGCAATAAGCTGCTGTACACATTGAGGATCTTTTTCCAGCGCTGTTATCCAGAGATTTTTCATCACACCATCCGTCTGCTTATCGTTCAATCATAAAAGTAATTTCAGCCAAGGGACAAAACCGTGACCTGGCTGGGCACCAGACACATCCCGGGCCCGTTAGGCATCTTAGCCATTGAGTTCTGACCGGTGATCGAGGTCATGCGCTGGGCCGGCATACCGCCCACCATAATGGTAAAACATCCAACCTCGTAGTTCGTCTGCCCGGAAATCAGATGGGAAACCGCACCCATTTCCACACCGGTATCATCCCCCTCACTGACCAGACCCTCGGACAGGGTATTGATAACGGGCATGCAGTCAATCAGAACATTGTAGACCGCCGGGGCAGTGGTGACACTCTCAGCAATATTGGGATAGGGAATCGGGGTCGGTACCGGACCGACCGGGGTAATACAGACATCGGGGAATCCAAGGTCCATCCCTTCACCCATGGTCAACATAAACATAGCGACTCTCCTCTTAACTCATATGAATCTGTTCAGCATGCATGGTGTGCAGCTCTTCAGAGATATTGATGGTATTGCCGGCATGGGTAGTCAGAGTATCCTCGACCAGATATCGCGTTGAGCCGGTCTGCACCTCCTCATGGTCTTCTACAAAACGGTCACTGTTTTCCATACGCTGGGTCAATCGTTTCAGTGTCTGTTCGATGGTTTTTGCTACCGTGGTAATGCGTTTCACCCTGACATGCAGTCCCTTGCCAAGAAGAGTCAGTGTATTGATCAGGGCCTCTCCGCTGTTTGCGGACACACTGAGCCGATTGCCGGTGACCTCAACGGCAGCGGCAGCTGATAGATGCAAGTCACGATCGGCCCTGAGATCAAGGGAACCGGAGCGACTCTCAAGAACACAGTCTCCCGGCACTGTCAGATGGTGAACCTTTTCTTCGGCAGTGCGTTTAAGAACCGAGAGAATGAAACAGGAACCGCTTATATCCAACGAGACCAGAACCAGATCATCGACGATCGGTTCCAGCAGACAGCTGATGGCCTTTTCGGCGGTAATTTTCCCAAAAGAGACCTTTACACTAAAACAGTCTCCACCGTCAGAGGATGTAATGGTGCCATATTCAAGATTTGGCTGCAGTGCTTCAACTGCCTGTGTTCCCTGTTGTCTGTTCATCTGTTATTCTCCAGTTATTCTCATCTATTCGTCTATATTTTGTTTAAATCATACTGTCCGTACATGTAGGAGCCAGCCCCTGCTGGCGATGGCAAGATGTTGCCAAAGCAGCACAATCGCCCGCAGGGGCTGGCTCCTACATTTATTTTGTGCCGCTCCACTCTTCTGCCTCTGCCAAGTCCGGATCCAGCCCTCGAATGGTGGCAATCATCGCCCCATCCAAGATAGTCTGTTCATCTATTGTTTTGTGCATCCGTACCATATTCATATTGGCCCGTGTAAAATCAGCGCCAGAGATATCTGTGTGGCAGAAATCAGCAAAACTGCAGTTGCAGCCCTGGGCAATTGCACCACGCAGCATCGCACCAGTCAAAACGCAATGGTTCAAGTCGGCACCACTGAGATCAGCCAGGGTCAGATTGGCATCACCAAAATATGATTTTTCAAGGATCGCATGACGCAGATTAGTCTTCTCCAGGATGGTTCCTTTAAACATGGCCTTGCCGCCCTGTACCCCTTCCATGTTTGCTTCGCTTAAATCCGCGCCGGAAAAATTGGAATAGGCGATATCAGCGTTGCGAAAATCCGCTCCCTGCAGATTGGACTGATCCACATTCACCGTGGAAAATCTGGCACCCCGAAAATCCTGGCTGCTCAGATTACAGAGACCAAGATAGATTTTATGGAAGTGGCAGCCAGCAAATTGAACACCAGTCATATCACAATCCCGAAAGACGGCCTTGGTGAGATCAGCGCCGCGCAGATCAACATCTTTTAAACAGGCGTGATTGCAGATTACCTTTTCAAAACGACTGCCAGAGAGATTGGCCCCACTGAGGTCGGCATTCTGCAGCATACTCCAGGAAAAGAGGGTATCGTGGAAGTCAGTATGGCTGAGATTTGCGTGCTGCAGCTGAGTCTTGTGCAGGGTGACTCCCTGCATAGAGGCCCCTGAGAAGTTCATCTTGCGCAGATTGACCATGGTCAGATCCGTACCATCCAGGCGGGCTCCGCTAAAATCACAATTTTTCAGCCCGGTCTTGAGGATTTTCACCTCCCGCAGGTCCGCCTCGCAGAATCGCACATTTTCAAATCGCCCGCCAGTGAGATCCACTCCAGCCAGATCAATGCCGCTGAGATCAAGGTCGAGCAGAGTCTGATTATCGGCTATAGCCTGTAAGATATCCTCTCGTCTCATGGCAGATACTCTGTGCGGTTATGGAGCAGGGTTCGTTTCAGATTGGCTCCGTCAAGATTAGTATTTCCCATAATGCACTTAAAAAAATCAACCCCAAACAGATTGGAAAAGCTGAGATCCGCCTCCACCAGCCGGGCTTTTTTCAGAGATCCGCAAAAGAGATTGAGACCGGACATATTGGCATGCTCAAGGTTTGAGCGTTTAAAACGACTGCTTCTAGCAGAGACCCCTGCCAGATTCACCCCTGAGAGGTCACAATTTTCAAGAATGGAGGAACTGATTACAGCCCCGGAGAAATCAGAACCCGAGAGATCACTGTCCATAAAACTTCCCTGATCCATGGTGATCCCTGTAAAGTCAGCACCCCGAAACTCTGTCTGCCGCCCCATGCGCCCTTGCGACAAGTCTGCCCCCTTAAATTTCACATCTTCTCCGCTGGCCCCGGAGAACAGGGTTGTTGGCAGGGAAGCTCCTGAAAAATCCGCCCGGTCCAGCACGGTGCCCTTAAAGAGACATTTGTGTATGCGTGCCCCCCTGAAGTCACTGTCTGCCGCCTGAGCCTCTGAGAATATGGACATATCAAGATCTGTCTGACTTAAATCAGCCCCGTTCAGCAGTACCTTCTGTAACATGGACATATATATCCTGGCTCCCTGCAGCCGGGCATCTGTAAAATCAGCCTCTTTGAGGATGGCCTGCTGTATCTCACACTTCTCCAACCGAGCAGAGCTAAACTTTGCCTTGCTAAGGATTGCCTTTTTCAACATTGCCCCGCCAAGGTCTGCTTCAGTAAAATCTGCCTCCTGGGCCAGGGTCTGATCAAAACGAGCACCCTGCAGGATGCAGTTTGAAAAGTTTGTCTTGCCACACATGGCCTTGGTCAGATCAATGCCAGAGAGATCAAGCCCGGAAAGATCAACGCCACGGATATTTGCCCCGGCCAGACTCAGGCCCTGCTCATGCCTGGCCTGCACTTCTTCTCTGCTCAAGAGTTTCAACTGGTCAGGATCAATTCCCTTTTCGGCAAATTTGGCCTTTAAATTATCCGGCAGTTCACCTGCCTTCACTTTGGCGATCTTTTCCCTGGCAGCAGCCAACTTTTTCATCCCTTCCTGATAGCGTTTTTCTCCGTCTTTTCCCATCTGCAACGCCTGGGCTGCGGCCTCGGTCATCTTTATATCGTTTTCCGGACTGAGCATCTCTTTGGCCTGCAGTTCTTTCTTCTGGGCAAGAATCTGATCGGACATATTTTTCCCGACCTCAGCCAGGGATTTTTTGGATGGCTTGGCATTTAAGATTTCATCCGGGTCCTTCCCCGCCTGGATAATGGTTTCCCGTACCTTGGCCTCCATCTCTTTTTTCATACCCTCCATTTTATCCACTTTGGGCTGATGGAAGGCCTTTATATCGTCGCTGAAATCCTTGACCATGGACTTCACATCAAATTTTGGCAGGGCAAGGCCTGCCACCGGAGATTTTGTGGGCGGCTTACCTGGCTCAGGCAGACTGATATCCACATTATTGGCAACGGCTATCTCCTCGGGCAGAAACTGCATCAGCCAGTTGCGGACACCTTCCTTCTTATGGATATCATAGATGTTTTTTTGTCCAGGCAGGGTCGCAGCTATGGGCTTTACAAATGTTTTCTGCCA
>JAOZKX010000480.1 GCA_029935135.1 Desulfocapsa sp. | reverse complement strand
GTTGAATATCTCTATTAATTGTATGTTAAAAGACTCCCACCTGTCAATGCAACAATAGAGATCCTGGTGAAAATCACTCTCCCTGCTCTTCTTCTCGATGGAGAAGAATCTGAAAACTTGGAGCTATTGCTCCCAGCCTGTTCATAGCCTCCTCACTGAGTACATGCAAAACAAAAGGGCTCAGGGAACTGTAGGCCCCCAGTGAGTCTGTCGCAGTTATACCTATCGGGCCATGGGAACCGATATTGCTCACTCCGGGAACACCGAAGATCCTGCCACTACCGCTGTCAAAATCACTCCATAGCGGCAGACCGGTGATGGAGAAACGCATTCCATCTCCATTGGGGTCACTGGCTGAGGGGGTAAAGCTGAACATCCTGGCAACACGAATTTTAGAAGGCGGTATACCACTGATTAGCGGGGCAAGGTTGTCACCCTGAACAACGGTCAGGATAAAGGGAGGCAGAGAGTCAATGGCCCCTGATAAGTCAGTGACCGTAATAGTGAAGGGACCAAAACTGCCGATGTCTGAGGCAGTGGGGGTCCCGGAAAGCGTGCCTGTGGATGTGTCAAAATAAGTCCATTCTGATTGGCCGACGATGGAGAAGGTATGACTGTCCCAGCTGTCAGGGTCGATCAGTACAGGGGTGAAACTGAAAAATTCATTCGTCCGGAGGTTGCTTTGTGGTGTGCCGCTGATGCTTGGAGGAGTATTATTCCCGATAAGAAAGATATTTCTCGTTGTTAATTCTCCAGCGACCACAGCGACGGGAAAAGAAGCGGACAGATAACCGACCTTACTCACCCCCAGCTCATACGATCCTGCTGCCAGTGACAAAAGAAAAGCACCATCTGCCCGGCTGAACGCTGTGCCTGAGCCAGCCCTCAAAACGGCTCCGCCTAAACCTGTGCCATCTGCAGTAACAAAACCGGACAGATATCCAGGGAGGGAAAATGCACCGGGGATATACACACTCAGCTGATAAGTGACATTGGAACCAAACCGGGAAGAACCATTGCTCAATTTAACAAAATAGACCCCATCCGTTTCACATGTCCAGACCAGTACCTCACTGTGACCAGCCCCAGCGTTGTTTTGACTTATCAGTAGAGCTGTCTCATCATCAGGACCATAGACTGATATGAGTGGATCACTGATCTGACTGGGATGTGCTGCTTTCACCTCATACGATTCACCAGCCAGTCCGTAAAACTTGACCCAGTCATCATCTCCTGCCACATGAAAGTTATGAATACTCACTTTGGTGACATCAATACCTATACTATAGGCCTCGGCCCCGCTGTTATCCGGCTCATACTCATCTGCATATATTTGAGGGGTACCTGCTTCTTGGGTGACCAGCGATGTCTTGGCCAGCGAAAGAATACCACTGGAATCCAGGGCAAAAAAAGTGATTATGTAGGTGCCGAAACTGGAGAAGTCATCGTATCTGGCCTCGTATGTGCCAGGTGTGTCGCCCTCTACTAAATCAAGGGTAACACCATTGGTAATGGTCACATCAGCACTTGGAGGAGGCAGGTTGGGAGCCATTATTTCTGCCCAGACCCGAACTGTGCTGTCATGGTCAAAATTACGGAGCCCGCTGGCCACAAGCAGGGCCTCTATCTCACCATTTAGGACCTGATCTGCAGAAACAGCAGTAATGACAGGTCTGAGCTGCTCCATATCAATCCACTCTCGGCCAAACGGAAAGTCTATTTCCCTGAGAGCATCGGCATCTTCCGGATCATTTGCAAGACCGTTGCCATTGGCGTCAAGCTGGGCAGACTGGTAGGGACTCATACTTGCGAGCGCCCGACTCCAGGCCCTGGACAGATCACCTCGCTCACCGGATTGTCCTGAAAAAACAGACCAGAAGTGACTGGAAAACGATCCCTTTT
>JAOZKX010000479.1 GCA_029935135.1 Desulfocapsa sp. | reverse complement strand
AGGAGCGAGCTCCTACATTTCAATTTAGCAGTTACCTGAGTTTTGATGGTAATCAGGATAATCTTTGATACGCTGGAAGTCTGTATGGAAAAATATTTTCAAAAAATGAAGGGAGGGGGGAAAAGCCCGAAAATGGTTTCCATGCAGGAGGTCTTCTGGTCTTTTGTGGGGGCTTTTTTAGGTATTGCTGCTCTGCATTATACCTTCTCGGATAGGCTTGCTGAGGCAGATATTAATCTTGTGATTGGTTCTTTTGGTGCTTCTGCTGTGCTTGTGTATGGGGCCATCGGCAGTCCTCTTGCGCAACCGCGAAATCTGGTGGGCGGTCATCTCTTGTCTGCCGTTGTTGGTGTATTCTGCTATCAGCTTATGCCGGGGCATCTCTGGCTTGCCGGCTCCCTCGCAGTTGCTGCGGCCATTGCCCTGATGCACCTGACAAAGACTCTGCATCCGCCGGGAGGGGCCACGGCACTGATTGCAGTGATCGGCAGTCCACAGTTGCATGAAATTGGGTATCTTTATGCCTTGTTGCCTGTTGCCAGAGGGGCTATAATGTTGTTGATTGTTGGTCTTATTGTAAATAATATTCCCCGAAATCGTCAATATCCAAAATTTTGGTGGTAGGAACGCTGCGCTCTTGGTTTTAATACTTGCGAAGATTGCTTATACCTGCTAAACCCCATCTTTTTTTGTTATCTGATTAGCAGTGACAGAGATTTATACCGGCTTGCTGTGCACCACCGGTGTTAGATTGCTCTTTGTGTTGCTTTTCTATTCTTCACAGCATGCAGGACATGTCTGTTGTGAGCCTCAATTGCTTCGGTGTATCCCATGTCAACATCTCAACCGGTATCAGATTTCAGTGACCTTTCTCTGCCGCAACCACTCTTAAAGGCGATTAAAGATCTTGGCTATGAAACGCCTTCTCCCATTCAGGAAAAGATGATACCTCTGGTTATGCAGGGGCATGATGTTCTTGGCCAGGCCCAGACAGGAACAGGAAAGACAGCCGCTTTTGCACTTCCTCTTATTGCCCGTCTGGATATGAAACAGCGTGGAGTGCAAACCCTTGTCCTGGCCCCAACCAGGGAACTAGCCATTCAGGTGGCGGAATCGTTTCAGGAATATGCCAAATATGTAACGGGATTTCAGGTAGTGCCTCTTTTTGGCGGGCAGGATGTAAAAATTCAGCTCCGTCGACTGCAGAAGACCGTACATGTAGTGGTTGGTACTCCGGGACGAGTGATGGATCATATGCGCCGTGGTACCTTGAAACTCGGTTCTTTGCAGTGTCTCGTTCTTGATGAGGCCGATGAAATGCTGCGTATGGGCTTTATTGATGATGTTGAATGGATTCTTGCCCAAACTCCTGAGAGGAGACAGGTTGCTCTTTTCTCAGCGACCATGCCCAAGGTGATTCGTCGTATTGCCCAAAAATACCTGCATAAGCCGGAAGAGATTCTTATAGAATCCAAAACAGCTACAGCCACTACCGTTCGTCAGCGTTATCTGTTTACCAGCTATCCTCAGAAACTTGATGCCCTCGGCAGGATATTGGAGGCAGAGGATTTTGACGGCGTACTGCTTTTTGTACGAACAAAGATTGATACTGTCAAAGTGGCTGAAAAATTGGCAGCTCGCGGATTTACTACTGCTGCCTTAAATGGTGATATTGTTCAGAGCCAGCGACTGCGTACTGTGGAAACATTTAAAAAAGGGAACCTTGATATCCTGGTGGCAACAGATGTTGCTGCCCGTGGCCTTGATGTGGATCGCATCAGCCATGTGATTAATTATGATATTCCCTACGATACTGAAGCGTATGTGCATCGAATTGGAAGAACCGGACGGGCAGGGCGAAAAGGGGAGGCAATTTTATTTGTGACCGGCAGAGAAAAGCGCATGCTTCG
>JAOZKX010000478.1 GCA_029935135.1 Desulfocapsa sp. | reverse complement strand
GGTGCCGAGCTATACACAAGTTGCGAGCCCTGCCCCATGTGTCTGGCCGCGGCCTACTGGGCAGGGATACAGCGAATAACATATGGTGCTGATCACAACGATGCAGCGGCACATGGCTTCAACGATGCATTTATCTACCAAGAACTGCAAAAAAGTACATCTGCCAGAGAAATGGATATGATTCAACTTATGCGCAGTGAAGCACTGCTGGGATTCAAACAATGGGACGAACTGGAAGACAAAGTTATTTATTAAAAATAATTTACCACAAAATTTCTACTTGAAAATACCCTGCAATTTATTATTTGCTATCAACTATAATTCTTAGTACTTCTATTAGAGAAGCTCCCATAGCAGGTGCGTCATACAGCGGCATATCAATCAGGAAGGTTAATTCTAACAAATTACTGTCTCTTCCATTACCATGAAACGAAATCCTTTTGGCAAATTTCTTGATAAAGTGTCCCCGCCCGAAGGACTATTCCTCCTGATCCTCTCTGTTGTCATTGGAGGTGTGACAGGGCTCGCCGCTATCTCCTTTATCCATCTCATCGCAATTATTCAGACACAATCCTACAATACAATTCAATTTCTTTTTCCCCATCTCGGAACCTTGAGCTATGTCTTTGTGCCGACCTGCGGTGCCTTGATTGCAGGACCACTCATTGCCTGGTTTGCCCGTGAGGCAAAAGGACATGGTGTACCTGAAGTTATGCAGGCACTGGTCTTAAACGGTGGCAGGATTCGCCCACGGGTGGCAATTGCCAAAATTGCAGCTTCAGCATTATGCATCGGTACGGGCGGCTCTGCCGGTCGTGAAGGTCCCATTGTTCAGGTGGGATCCACTCTGGGTTCAGGGATCGGTCAGCTTCTCCATCTCTCGGATGATCGTATCAAAAATCTTGTTGCCTGCGGCGCAGCGGCAGGAATCGCAGCAACCTTTAATGCACCCATAGCAGGTGTAGCATTTGCCATTGAAGTACTGATGTGTGAACTGCAGGTACGGATGTTTGGAAATGTGGTGATTGCTGCAGTTTCAGCATCTGTTGTCAGCCAAATGTTTCTTGGTGACAGGCCTGCTTTTACTGTTCCTTCCTATACCATGGAGTCTCCACTCACCATTCTCTTTTATCTGCTCCTCGGCCTGGCCGCTGCTTTTGTAGGGGTGTTTTTTATCAGAATGCTCGGCTGGTTTGAAGACCTGTTTGACAACTGGAGTTTCCCTCTTTCTTTGAAACCAGCCGTGGGGGCATTACTCCTCGGTCTGCTTGGTTTTTTGTATCTGCAGCTGCCCGGCATCAGTTTCAATAATTCAACCGAATTTCAGCTTGGGATGCCGCTTATTGAAAACATTCCCCATATGTACGGTTCCGGATTTACTTTTATTGAAGAGGCTCTACAGGGAAATACCAGCTTTCTACTCCTGGTACTTCTCATTATCCTAAAACCCCTTGCCACCTCACTTACCCTTGGTTCCGGTAACTCAGGCGGTGTCTTCGCCCCTTCACTCTTTCTCGGAGCAATGCTTGGTGGTGCCATGGGAAAAGTTTTTGCCCTATGGCAGCCTGAACTGGCCGGCCCTCCCGGTGCTTATGCTCTTGTCGGTATGGCCGCAGTCTTTTCCGCTTGCGCCCGTGCTCCCCTCACTGCCATGCTCATCGTCTTTGAAATGAGTAACGATTATGCGTTGATTTTACCTCTTATGCTTACAGCAGTGACCGCTTCTTATCTCGCTCAGTATCTATATCCCGAGTCCATCTATACCATGAAACTTGCCAAGCGAAATATCCGTTTTGAACAGGGCCGGGATATGGATATTATGCAGAGTGTCCATGTGCACGAAGTCATGAACCGTAAACCCATCACCATTTGTACAACTCAGCCCCTGGCAGAACTGTACCAGCAGTTCCAGGA
>JAOZKX010000123.1 GCA_029935135.1 Desulfocapsa sp. | reverse complement strand
AGGACTCGCCAGAGACGACAACGCCAAACACATAATTATTCCCATAATCCCTGGACTCTCCATCAAGATTCAGGCCGTCTATGATGATTTCAGCTGTACTGCTGCCAATCTCAAAAAAGGCCCCATCACTATCAACAGCATGCAAAACACTGTTTCCTGGATCACCAATCAGTTTTGTTTTGGAACGATCCAGATAAACCGTATCAGTTAAACGAAGGGAACCGCTTATTTGAAGAACACAGTAGGCATCAGGAGTGCAGCTGCTCAAGGCATTCTCAATGGTGCTTGTGACAAGAATAGGAGTAACATCGGCAAATCCATCCATCCAACTCTTAGAAGGACGATCCGCATCACTCAACTCTCCACTCCCCCAGTTACTCGCCAGGGGATGCAGCAACAGGGACAAAACAGGCGGCACAATTTTCTCGGATGCCATGAGTACAGGCACAGCAAGACAGCTTAACAACAGAAAAAAGAAGACAGAACATTTCATTTTTTAACCTTCGCCTCTTGACCAAAGACGCATATATACCGTAAAAACAAAACACTTTACTATTTTGTCAGACTATCACGCCTGCAGTATAAATAGCAATTACTCCAGCTCTATCCTGCAGGAAGATATTCTCTCTTGTCTTTTGGGATCTATTTATGACAAAATAAATAAACATCAACCGGTTTGAAGTCTTCAACAGGAGAAAAATTATGCCAGGCAGCTCATCTCTCTCACCCCAACCAAACAAATACAAACGATTTCAGGTTCTTGCCGGTGCAATCCTGGTACAGCTGATTCTGGGCACTGTCTACGGATACTCAATTTTCTGGGAACCTCTGACAGCAGATATTTTCCCGGTTGTGATCACAGAAGCACAACAGGCAGCACAGAATAGCGCGGAAATTGCCGAGACAACCATTATCGTGGCCAATAATGCGGAAATGAAGGTTGAAATGGCCAAGCAGCAAGGTATCCTGAAGTATGCCTTTTCAATCTGTATCTTAAGTTTTGCCACGGTCATGGTTATAGCCGGACGTGTTCAGGATGTGAAAGGACCGACCATTCCTGCTATTATCGGTGCCCTGTTGATGGGATCCGGTTTTATCTATGCCGGACTTATGACCAATGCCATCGTTTTTTATCTTGCCCATGCGCTCTTTGCAGGAGTTGTCACCCTTCTTGTTCTTATGCTCTTTGATACCTTTCTTGGACACCTGGACAAAGAGTCTGTCATTGTCCGCTATGCCCCAATGAGTATTATGACCACCTGTATTGTAGCAAGTATAATGCTTGGGAATCAGTATGTGGGAAAAATAGCTGAAATGGATCGACTCCTCCTCCTCTGGGGAACCATTGGTTTTATGGCCGGTGCAGGGATTGGATTTGCCTATGTGTGCCCAATTGCCGCACTGGTAAAATGGTTTCCAGAGCAGAAAGGACTGGTCAGCGGTATCGCTGTTGCCGGTTTTGGCCTTGGTGCCTATCTCTTCAGCCAGAAATGGGGGGCACTGGGCTATATCAGCGAACAGGGAATATTCCCATTCTTTATTATTCATGGACTTGTCTGCATTGTCGGGATCACCGCAGGTGCCCTGCTCCTTTGCAATCCACCCTCCACTGAATCCGCCAGCAACAAAACCGTCCTCCCTGACTCTACCTGGCAGGAAACCTTGAAGAATCCGGCATTCTACCTCCTCTGGCTGATGTTTTTCAGTGGTGCCATGGCAGGCCTTATGGTGATTGGGATTATCAAAGTTTTTGCAGGTGAACAACTTGTAACTGCAGCGAGTGAAGCAGGGAAGGTGTTAACTGCCCCAGAGACAAGTGCACTGATGTTAAAAGGGGCGGCAGCGGTCGGGCTCCTTGCTATTTTTAATGCCGTGGGCAGGATCGTCTGGGGCTTTCTCTCGGACAAGATTGGACGCACCCCGACATTTGTGGCAATGTTTTCCCTGCAGGCAGGGGTCATGTTTTTTCTTGCCGGAATGAAAACAGAGGCAGCACTCAGTATTGGGGCAGCCCTTGTCGGCTTTAATTTTGGCGGCAACTTTGCTCTCTTCCCATCGGCCACTGCAGATTTTTTTGGCGCAAAACACCTGGGAGCTAACTATGGCTGGGTTTTCACTGCCTACGGGATTGCAGGGGTTGTCGGTATTGCCGCCGGAAACTTTGCCAAGGTTCTGACCGGAAGTTATGCCGCTGCCTTTACCCTTGCCGCCGCCCTCTGTCTGCTATCGGCTGGACTGGCAATTGTTTTACAGCTTATGCAAAAAAAGCAGAAGGAGTAAGATCAGCTGCGGGCTGTGCTTCAAAATCAATGAGCCCCATAATTATTAAAAAGCAGTTGTATGCGGGCAGAATCCATAAGCCCGGCATCCAGCTGCATGCAGCTACTGCCTGGAACACGACTAAAATCCCCGCTATCAGGATCATTAAAATAGGCGGCAGGATCCAGATTCACGGGAAAACTATCACCCGAACCATCGATCCCGTAATCGCTCACCGCGCCAACATGTGAATAGCCTTGAATCTGATACCCGCCCTGTCCATCACTGATAAACTGTTTGAAAAAAGCCAGCCCATCTCCCCTGCTGTTGATGATACAGTTATCCCGGGAAACGATATCGTAATCTAAGATATAAGTGGAGTACAGAATTCTTTTCCTCAACAACAGACAACGAAATTCCATGGAGATACGACAATGACAAATTGCCACAATAACGATTTCGTTGGAATTTGCCAAAAGAGCACAATCCAACTCTCTATCTGTTTTCTCCTGCTGATACCGCTCACCCATCTGCATGCTGCCGACTTTGATTTTATCTATGAAGTCGGTCCCGGAAAAACCTACACCACACCCAATGATGTGCCATGGGAGAATCTGCAGCCATCATCACTTGTTCTGATTGCTTACCGACTGCAGCCGTATGCGTGTAAGTGGGTCATTTCAACCACGGGAAGTGCAGAATCTCCAGTAGTGGTTCGTGGGGTTTTAAGTGATAATGGAGAGCGCCCCGTCATCAGCGGCAACAATGCTGTTACCCGTCAAGAGTTGGATTACTGGAATGAAAACCGTTCAGTATTAAAAATTGGCGGTTCCAGCCATCCAGGAGAGCCACCTGCCTTTATCACCATTGAAAATCTTGAAATCCGCAGCGGCAGGCCACCATATCACTATACTGACGACACGGGTTCCAACGGTACATATCAGGAAAATGCAGCCTCAATCCATGTGGAGGCTGGTACCGACATCACTATTCGCAACTGTATCCTGAACAACAGTGCAAACGGATTTTTTGCTGGTTCACAGGCCAGTAACCTGCTGCTTGAGAAAAATTTTATTCACAGCAACGGAATGGAAGATTCTATTTATCAACATAATAACTACACCGAGGCGGACCATATCACCTTTCAGTTTAACCATTTTGGTCCCTTACGGCCTGGATGCAGGGGAAATAACCTGAAGGATCGCTCTGCGGGCACCATTATCCGTTACAACTGGATCGAAGCAGGTAATCGAACCATAGATCTTGTTGAAAGTGATCATAATGAACTGGTGAATGATCCGGACTACAGAGAGAGTTATGTATACGGCAATGTTCTCATCAAACATGATGTGCAGGAAAACAGCCAGGTGATCCATTATGGCGGTGACGGCGTCGATCATTCCCTGTATCGCAAAGGCACCCTCTTCTTTTTCAATAATAGTGTTATTTCATATCGCTCAGAGAAAACAACACTCTTTGGGATCTCAAGTAATGAGGAACATGTTATAGCTTTTAACAATATTCTCTATCCCACTTCCGGTGGAAATAATCTTGGGATTATGAGCAGTGAGGGGACAATATCACTTCATCACAACTGGCTTCCCGAAGGGTGGAAAACAAGCCATGAGTCTACTATTAACGGAACACTTTCCGTTACAGACAGTATTGGCGGAGTACTACCTGGCTTTGTTGATCTCAGCAGTAATGATTTTCACCTGACAGCCAATTCTCCCTGCAAAGACACAGCAAGCTCTCTAGAGGCTCCTGAAACAGACATTGACAATGTATCCAGACCACAGGGCCCGGGCATTGATGCAGGAGCCTATGAAGTCCCTGTTTCCAAAAGAAATATTTTCCTCTTTTTAAAGACTGTTATTAACTCCAGGCAAAGAAGAGAACAGTAACAAAAAAAACATAAACTCAACAACAAAGCCTTAAAGGAGATCAATTACGATTTAACTACTGTTAAAAAGCGAACTCCTTTTTTCCATCACAGCTTTGTTTAAGTGATTGACCTCAGCAAGAAAAAAATACTACAGTAATAATAATACTCTTAACACTGTGTTTCCCCTGTCTCTGTTGCGCAGACACTGAATTTTTTCATAAGCAATCGTAGGAAGGTAAAGACCATGAAAACTTTTTTTAAAATTTTTTTTGTTGTTTATATGCTTTTGTGTAATTCAACAATAGTAAGTTCGATGGCTACAGAGTGGGAAGTTGTAGGGCCAAAAGGATTTGCCAATGAAGGCCTCGCCAGCGGCTCTATCGTCGTGAACAGCAGAGGAGTTCCGTATGTCGCCTATGCTGACAATAACACGGGCAGACCTGTGGTAATGAAATTTACGGGTACTGTCTGGGCCAGTGTGAGTGGCACCGAAATTTCCACCAGAATGACTTCTGATATTTCTATTGCCATTGATGGCAGTGATACAATTTTCATACTGTATGGGGATGGTGAGAATGCACTACGCACTACAGTGAAAAAACTCCCTAGAACTGCAAATGTCTGGGAGACTGTGGGCCTACCTGGTTTTTCTGGTGGTCAGATTACTTCTTCCGCTACCACATCGATTGCAGTGGATGGCAGTGGTATTCCTTTTGTCGCCTATCTTGACACTGCACATGCAAATAAAGCAACCGTGATGAAATTTGACACTCCTGGCAATACCTGGAATGTGGTGGGAACAGTCGGGTTCTCCTCCGGGCTGGCATCTGATATCGACATTGCTTTGGACAGCAGCAGTACCCCCTATGTCGTGTACCAGAATGTAGATGTTGATGCCAATACACCAGACAAAGCAACAGTAATGAAATTTAATGGCGCAGTATGGGATTTTGTTGGACCGGCCGGGGTTTCAGCTGGTTATGCATGGGATACAAACATTGCCATAGACAGTCTCAATGTACCGTATATCGCCTTTAGAGATCTGGACATTGGAGAAAAAGCAACGGTGATGAAATTTGCAGGCGGAGTATGGAGCTATGTTGGTAACCGAGGCTTTTCAACCAGTTTTGCGCCTTATCTATCGTTAGCTTTAGATGCTGACAATACCCCTTATGTCGCGTTCTCCGACCATGGAAGCTCGCCGTGGAAGGCAACAACTATGGAATTTAACGGCAGTGGCTGGGTAAATGTTGGCTCTCCCGGTTTCTCAGACGGTACAGTTGACAATACTGATATCGCAGTTGGGGCTGGTGTTATTTATGTATTATATGAAGATTACACTGCCGCCAATCACCTGACAGTGATGAAGTTTGGAGATATTGTTAATCCCGTCACCACCGCACCGGCTCTTAGTATTTTATTAAATGATTGATAAAAAATCAGGTAACCACTTCACTTAATATCTCAATGAGGTGTCCCAGTTTTTTGGGATTTTTGTCCTGAATTCGTAACCTCATTTTTTAAAGAATTTTTTATTTCTGCTCATTGCCAGAAATCAGCAATGGAAGTTTTACCAGTTGATCCTCAGTAAGTGTATGGTCCAGAATAGCTGACACCAACCTTGAAACCCAAGACGGAACTGACTTTCAAAGCTCATTTAGCCTTACGGCTTTAGGACGATATCTTTTCGCCCCAAGAGATTTGTATTGCTTGACAAACTGAAGCCTTCTAAGTGTTAGGGCGTATTACATTCATTTGCGTTCAAACAAATCAGGGAAGAGTAAGGCACGGATTTTATCGCGATGTTTTGTGAATTCATCAGATGCAAGCTCAACTTCCATATCTGTCACCGGATCTGCCCAGTGAATGGTATCGCAAAACTCGGTAAATTCCTGGATTGCAGCCCATGTTCTTTCCCTGTTAGTGGCAGAGAGATATGGTTCCAATTCGAAATAATTGTCTTCAAGCGAATCTAAAAACTTGTAGTGCGATTCTTGCTGCTGCCAAGCTGCTGAGTAAAAACTATCAGAAAGCAAGCTCATAAACTTTGCATACCCTTTCTGCTTTTCGGGAAATGTGACCTCAAATGTTTTCAAGGTGGATTGTGCTTCCACTGTCCAGCTGTTTAGAACATAACCACTAAGCACCCCTGCTAATGCTATGGTGACAGAAAGGAGTGGTATCCCAATCTCTTTAATTTGTGATTGCTCTAACATGGTTGTTTGGTCCGGCCCTAACATTCGCTATCACTGGAAACAAGCGGGATTACCGACTAATGTAATTCGCAGTTAAGAGTTTGAGTAACCGTTGAAGGTCATTTGAAAAAACGCGCTGCTTGTTTTCCAGTGAATACCATTGTTATACATTTTGCTTTATGGTACACTAAAGCGTACATGTTCACATAGGAGGAATACTATGAATACTGTTACATATACTGCTGCAAGGGGTAATTTAGCAAAAACAATGACT
>JAOZKX010000477.1 GCA_029935135.1 Desulfocapsa sp. | reverse complement strand
CAGACTATCTGTCCCCGTCAGATTCACGTGCAATACGTGGATATGGCATGGGGGGTAATTGAAGGGTTGTCGGCATCGTAATGTGCTTGCAGCCCTTTTTTTGTATAGGATTTAGCCAGCCGGTATGGTGACTAAGGGAAGTCCTTCACTGCCGCCTGTCTCTGTCGTTGGAAATCCTGGCAGACGGCAGATGGAGCCGCCTCCCAGGGTACTAATTGTGCAAGAGCATATGATCTATTTGACCAGCTCAATCTCACCCGGCAGCCACTTGAACTCGTACCACTCCTCGGTTGGGCTGTACATGCGCAGAAGACAGAACCAGCCCTTGCCTTTTACAGTCTGGATCCAGTTCGCTTCTTTGCCGGCCGGTGCCTTCGGGCCGAAATAGAGGGTGTACGAACCGTCCTCGTTGTAGATCAACGTATCCTTGTCGCGAACGTCATTCTTGCTCGGTAAGGGTTGGCTGGTCTGGAGTTCGGAGCGAGTCTGTGGATCATAGACCACAATCGATGTGAACGCCTTGCGGGGAGGATCCTTCGGCATGTGCATCGTATAGTTATTGCCTCCGTCGAGATAGTTCCCTGTCGAGTCCAGGTAACCCCAGCCGTATTGTGAACCCACCTCAATTAGCTTCATTGCCATGGCCGGCGTGTTGACTGTTGCGAAGTAATAGAAATTGGTTCGCGCATCCTGGTTGCGTCCGCCTATACCTTCATCTTTGAGGAATTCATAGCTGCCTCCGGGGTAACCCTTTTTCCAATAACTGCCCTCTTGGAAAAACTCCGCAGGATCGCGTTCGTACCACAGGAGTGACCGCGACGTCGCATTGCCCACAGCAACTGCTTCAGTCAGTATCTTCTTCATCCGGGCGTCCGGTGCAAAGGGCTTACCTTTCTGAATGCCGATGGATGCGAAAAGCCCGCGGAGCTCGGGATCGAGCATCTCGACCGGCTCACGCTCTATGACATCGTGGAGCTCTTCATAAAAGTGGAAGTCATTGGAATGAATGGTGTTGAACTCTGTCCCGGATGCGCTGATAAACTCCATTTTGGGCGGGCTGGCTGCCTTGGCCAGCGGATAGATTTTCAGGCCTTCCCTGAACATCTTCGCAGCCGCATCCGGCTTGCCGTCAACGAGGAATCCACGTAGAGCGATCCAGTTTGTGTAACTGGTAGACTTTGCCACGAAATATTTCTGGCCGTTGACTTCCTGTTCCTTGCCGCCGATGGGGCCTTCGAGGTCGCCTTTGTAGTCAGGAGGAAGGATCAGGTATTTGCCGCCTTTGCCGCGGTCCGGTCCGGGCGCCCCCATGTCGACCACGAAACGGAAGTAAGCGTCATTGACCGTTCCCGGGCCACAGCCCGACGGAATCTCAACTACCGTAGGGCCATCCTTTTTGAGGTCGAGAACCGGAAGAGCGTAGACTGTATCCGTGTTACCGGTGAGAAACAAAGATTCGCTGTCCATTAATTTATCGAAGAGTATGACCTGATTCGAATTCCTGGCGCCCATGGCCACAGAACCAAGCCGAATCGCCTCGAGCGATGTTGCCGGGATTCCTTGCATAAAAGCCTCAACACCTCGAAGGAAATCGAGGTTGTCGTAGACCAATGCAGCGGTCTCCCTGGTGGGGATTCCATCAAAGAACTTCAGGGTACCAATCCTTGTCTCCACCGTATCTGGGGTCATGATGCCTTCCGGAATCTTGTTGTTAAAACCCGGTGTCTGCTGTTCGGCAGCAACCGCTGTTGCAAGCAACGCGGTTGCGAACAGTGCCATTATTGCAGATGTGTAAATCTTACAAATCTTCCTCTTCATGTTCATATTCTCTCTGTATCTAATTTAATTTACAACATCACCCAGCATCCAGGTTTTGTTGTCAATCTTTTGGAACCAGCTTTCGGTAAGATTTCGGATGTAACTCCCAGCCCCT
>JAOZKX010000122.1 GCA_029935135.1 Desulfocapsa sp. | reverse complement strand
AGGCAGTTTATGGAATCCTTTATTATTCATGATCTTTACTGCTTGTGGTCATATCATTAATGGATTTGTCTGTTTCCTCATCACCAGTGGAGGAGAGCAGGGTGACGGTATCACTGCCAAGTCCGAGCAGGTATTCCCTGCCGGAGACCTCAACCAGGCAGATGGATTTCTTTGGCATCAGGTGACGAATTTCCAATACTTTAATTTTTGATTTGGCATTGGTGTAGACTGGAGACAACCTTTTTTTCATCAATCCGTAAATAGCAAGAAGGACAGCCATAACAACGAGCAATCCCCAGAACATGCGCAGGCTGGCAGAAGTAAGGGAGACATCACTGTTTGCTGCAAACACCTCTTTGCTGCTGATGAAAGAAATGAGGAGAGTGATTGGGAGAGTCTTATTATTCTTCATACTGCACACTATCCCAACTGTTCAACGCGATCGCTGGGGCTCATAACATCGGTGAGGCGGATGCCGAACTTGTCACCAACCATCACCGCTTCACCTTTGGCAATGAGTTTTGAATTAACATAAAGGTCCAAGGGGTCACCAGCAAGTTTGTCAAGTTCAACAATATAGCCTTCTCCCATCATCAGGAGATCTTTTAAAAGAATTTTACTGCGTCCTACTTCTACAGATATCTGCAGGGGAACATCGTAAAGAAATTCCAGTCCCCTTTCAGGAGCGAGTCGTTTTGCTGGAGGGGGATCGCTTTGTCCACTCTCCGTTTGGACTTCCGGGGTGGGAAGGCTGTCCTCATCCTCTTTCAGAAGCTCCTTGATTTCTTCAGGTGCCGGTTTGGCACTGTTTTGCATATCTTCTTGATCCATTTTATTCTCCTTGGTCACTGACATCTGTCAGGTGAATGGCTTTTTTTCCATTGATTGTTCCGGGAATGGCGAAAAATTTTGGACTATCTTCTACAAGTACTCGTAAGGGCGAGTTCGGGTCATAGTCAATACCAATGATATCCCCTACTTTAAAATTCATCACTTTACGGACAGGAAGGGTAATTGTTCCTGACTGGGCAATGACGGTTGTAGACATTTCCTGAATCTCAGATAAGAGAATATCGTGCCATCCGGATTGTTTAACTGTTTTGATTGTTAACAGGTCACGCAGTTGCTCTTTTACAGGGTCGAGGGTGGCTGTTGGGAAAACCAGGTCGCAGACCCCGGTGACTTCTCCCACTGTAACGGTGAAACGCCCAACTTCAACTTCTGCCTCTGCTTCGGCAATGGAAACAAGCCTGGAGTTGGATTCCACTTTTACCAGGGAAGAATTAATGTCGACGACCTGTTTAAGTGACTTGTCGATGTCTTTACACGCTGTAGCAATGGAAGATTTGAGGACATTTAATTCAATTTTTGTTGGCTTTCTGTCCGGCTGCAGGGTTTCCATTTCCGTTGAAGCGCCAAGCATTATTTCAAGGAGATTGAAAGAGAGTTCTCCATCAAAGACGAGCAGAGCACCATTCTTTAAAGGTTCCAGGTTGAGAACCCCAATGGCTCCAGCGTCTTTTTGTGAGAGCAGGTAGTCTTGAAAGGAGAGTATTTTGATTTCGGTTCTGGTGAGGGTGAAACTTCTCTGCAGTTGGTTGGTGAGGGTAATGGCAAAGTTCTGGGCAAAGTCGTCCAGGATGATATCAAGGTTCGGTGTTCGGCTTTGGCCCTCTGTGGTTTCTGCCATCTGGAACAGATTAAGAGGGGAGACATTGGCATTGATTGCAGCGCCATTGTCAGTTTCTGCAGGGAGCTGACCGCTTTTGATGGCAGCCAGCAGTTCGGCAATCTCTTCCTTGTTGAGGATCGGTTCCACTGAATATTCCTGTTTGTTTTACGAATGTTTATTGAACGACAAAATCAGTAAAGTAGATGGCCTTTACTTTTCCATTTTGCAGGAATGAGTTGATTTTGCTTACGAGTTCAGCCTTCAGTTGTTTTTTGCCCTGGAGATCGTGCAGTTCCTCATAGGTTTTATTTCCCACGAGAAGGAGAATGGCATCTCGAATCTGTGGCATACGTTTATTTACCTCTTCTTTGGCCTCTTCCTTATTAATCTCAAGGGTGAGTGCGGCTTTGACATAATGCCGGCCGTCTTCACTGATGATATTAACAATAAACTCTTTTATTTCTATCATTGGTCCAATTTCTGTGCTCTGGGTGATTTCAGGTACAGGAACTTTCATGCCAGGATCCAGTTCTTCTTCGGGGATTGGTTCAGGTTTTAAAAAGAAAAACAGGCCGCCGCCAATGGCCAGGAGAAGAAGCACTGCAGCTGCAATGATGATAATCAGCTTTTTTTTTCCACCTCCACCGCCTTCTTCCTGGGACTCTTCAGCTTTTTTCTTTTTGTCATCTGCCATAATAGGTTCTCTTCTTAAATTTTAATTTTCAAGGTGAATGATAGGAGAGTGGCTCTATAGGGGGATCTCCCCAGCCTTTGCCCCCGTTGGACCAATTCCAATGGCGTTGTTTGCACGCAGGATAAAATCAACTCTTCTATTCCGGGCCATATTCTTTTCACTGTTGTTTGGGGCAATGGGTCTCTCCGAACCGTAGCCGATTGCAGACATACGATCTAAGGGTAACAGATCACTTTTCTTGAAGAAACGCAGGACTGAAACAGCCCTTTCCACAGAAAGATTCCAATTCCCTATCTTTCGATTGGAAATCGGTGTTGAATCTGTGTGCCCTTCAATGCGTAAACGCATGGGAAGTGGTCTGATAATATCGGCTATCTTTCTCAGCAGCGGGTATGCGGCCGGTGAAACTGCAGACTGTCCCTGGGTAAAAAGAACCGAATCATTTATTCGTAAGATAATGGTGTCGTTATCTTTTTTTATCAGTTCCACATCTTCTGGTATTCTGTCGCTCTTGATCTGTGCCTGAATCTTCTTGTAGACCTTGGTTGCCATTTCGTTCTTAATCGGAGAAAATTTCGATACCGGAGGAGATGGTAAAACAGGTATCGAAAAATCAATCTGTGCCGGTTTGGAATGGACCCCAAAGGCATCCCTGATGGAACTGGATGCCTCAGTAAATTTCACCTCATCCATGCTTGCCATGGACAAGAGGAGAACAAAAAAGGTAAGCAGCAGTGTGACCAGGTCGGAAAATGTGACCATCCATTTAGGTGCACCTGCCTTACATTTGCATTTGGGACATTTCTGTTCTTCAGAACCCTGTTTGTCGTCGTCTGCCATAATAAGTGGAAATTATTTATTAAAAGTGGACTCTCGAAGTTTCGGGGCAATAAAGGCATGAAGTTTCTGCTCCATAATTCGCGGGTTTTCTCCGGAAAGAATGGATTGCATGCCTACTATAATCAGCGTTTTTGTCAGGACTTCTGAGGCTGAGCGAATTTTTAATTTTCCGGCAATTGGTGAACAGAGGACATTGGCTATAACTGCGCCATAAAATGTAGTTAACAGGGCAACGGCCATGGCGGGACCAATGGAGTCAGGATCACTCATGTTCATGAGCATCTGTACCAGTCCAATAAGTGTTCCAACCATTCCCATGGCAGGGGCGTAGGCGGCAAGATCATCAAAAATAGCGGCACCCTTTTCATGCCGTGCCTCTATATATTCCACCTCTGTGGAAAGCATGGACTTCAGGGTTTCTGGTTCCTGGCCATCAACTGCCATCTGCATTGCTTTTAAGAGAAATTCATCTTCTACACTTTCCATCATTCCCTGCAGGGAAAGGATACCTTCTTTTCTCGCCTTGTTGGCAAATTCCATAAGCTGAATGATTAGTTCATTGGGAACCTCATCTTTGTTAAAAACAGTGTGTTTGGCTATCGCAATAGCTCCCATAATATCCTTTAACGGATAGTGGACAAGGACCACACCGATGGTACCGCCGATAACGATCATAGCAGATGGGATATTTATGAAAATACCCAGCGGACCACCCTGCAGGATGGCCATCAGCATCAGGCCAAAGGCAGTAACCAGTCCAATTATTGTTGCTAAATCCAAAAGAAGAGCCTCCGCTGTTCAAAATGATGGGTACACAAATTATTGTTCATCATATAGTCTGCTGTTTTTAAAAACAATGCAAAAAGTATTCCTAACTGAATTGCAATGGTTTTCCTGATTACCAGCAAAACTCAGATAACGGCACAAGGAAACTGTAGGAGCTCGCCCCTGCGAGCGATTTTCCAGGTTTAGCGACATGCTTATTCGCTCGCAGGGGCGAGCTCCTACAATAAACAATATGCAACAATGCTGAGCCTGAAAGGTCATCAGGTTGTTTTTTCTATAAAAACTTAAATTGTGCCTAAAGTTGCTTTGATAAAAACGAGGCTTGAGACAAGGCGTGTCAGAAAACTGACACGAATAGAGAGCGGAGTGAGTGAAACGAGAGGATATCCTCACCTCTTTACAAACTCAAGCGTGTAAAGAGGTGAGAAAATGGACTACTGACAAATAATAATGTTCTATATTATCGCTTCATGTTGATAACTTCGCTGAGAAGTTCATCAACTGTGGTGATGATCTTGGAGTTGGCCTGGAAACCGCGTTGGGTGGTGATCATCTTGACAAATTCTGCACCCATGTCAACATTTGATTGCTCCAGGGAGTTTGTAAATACTTTCCCAAGCTCAGGACCCGGAAGTCCACTTCGCGGGGCACCCGAGGCATCGGTGGCTACAAACATATTGGATCCGACCATCTCCAGTCCGCCTGGGTTGTTAAATTTTGCCAGGACAAGGGCAGCTACTTTGGTCTGTTGTCCATTGGAATAACTGGCAATAATTACGCCATCTTCATTGATGCCGACATTTGTCAGGTTACCGGCAGCAAATCCGTTTTGCCCCTGGGAGATAACAGTAGATTCCGAGTCAAATTGGGTGGTGTCAAAGTCGATTGTGATATTAACAGCGGCAGCACCATTGTTAAAGTTAAGGCCTGGAATGTCAGCCCTGACCGGTTCAAAAAGTGGGTTGTCCGGGGTGTTCCCGTTGATATCCTCAATAAATCCATCAGGAGAAAAACTCAGCGGCACTCCTCTGGGATCATTAAGGGGAGTCGCTCTTGGGTCATTGTTGAGGGAGGCATCGTTCACATCTTCTGCTGTCCAGTGCACATCCCAGGTATTATTGGCATCTTTACGAAAATAGAGCGTGACGAGATGCGATTCGCCCAGGGAATCGAAAACTTGGGTTGAGGAAGAGTAGCTGTATGTCGCCGGATCTATAGGGTTTGTCACAACATTATAGGGAAGGAGTGGGTCTCTATAATTAAATGGAGGCTTAATTTCTGAACCTGAGTCAAGATTTGTGTTCAGAACAAGGCTGTCCGTAGCTTGTGCTGGTGTAAGACCAACATCTGCCACCTGGATGTCATTGTAATCTCCGGGGATTACAACACCGTTGGCATCAAAGTTGGCACCCTGTACATGATATCCCTCAGGGTTGACGAGATACCCTTGTGAGTCGAATCGAAAGGCACCGGCCCGTGAGTATGTAATAGTTTCGGAGCCATCTTCCCTGAGAAGGAAGAAACCTTCGCCTTCAATGGCAACATCGGTATTGGATGCTGTGGTTTCAAAAGTTCCCTGGCTGAAGATGGAATCGATGGTTGAGAGACCAACACCGCGTCCTACCTGGGAAGTTCCGCCAGATCCTGAAATTGTACTGGAGAGCATATCACTGAATACGGTCCTTCCCCCCTTAAAACCCAAGGTGTTGGTGTTTGCAAGATTGTTGCCGATTACGCTCATTGCCTGGGCGTTGGTGTTGAGTCCGCTGACTCCACTGTACATTGCACTGGTAATACCCATACGAAAATCCTCCCGTTAAGGTTTGGATGTTGAAATCAGTTCATTTATCCTGATAAGTGATGCGTTAAGAGATCTCTGGCAATCTGATCTTCATCCATGGGAGCAGATTCGGTTTTGTCGGAAGAGGTCACATTCCTTGTGACCCCGTATACCTCGGAAGCAACGCCGGAAAAGGAAGCTGGCGCTTGTTCCTCCGGTAGTGTCGAGGGTGGTGTTGTGTCGTCAGTTACTGTATCGTTATTTTCTTCTGTTGTTGTTCCAGTTGTTGCACCTGTTACTGTGCGTGAATCAATACTGTAGGCGGCAATGATATCACTTAAATGAACCTCTCCGCCCTGGGTCTGGAGTACGGCAGCACCTGTTTCCGGGTCCATAACAAGCCCAGTAACTTCGGAACGAACCAGTGGGGAAATGGCAACAGTGGAATCATCACTACCGGCATTTGCCTGCAGAATAATGGAGTATCGTCCATTTGCTAATTGGTTTCCATCTTTATCCCGTCCATCCCATTCGATAAAATGATTACCGCTGCTTAACTCGGTTGGATATAGAGTGTCGACCACTGCTCCATTCTCATCTTGAATATACATGGTCACCGAAGAAGCGGTGCCGTCAACCTGGTATCCAATTGTGGCAGAGCCATCTGTAAGGCCAAAGTTAGCGGCTGGATAGACAACTTCTCTACCAATAAGTTCCATGGCTCCAAGCCTTTCGGATTGGAGTTGGGCACTGGCAAGACCTTCCATGCTGGTATTCAGGTTCTGCAGTTGTTCCAGGGAACTGAACTCTGCCAGTTGAGATGTGAATTCTGTGGGATCATCTGGGTTCAGAGGGTCCTGGTTTTGCAACTGAGCTA
>JAOZKX010000121.1 GCA_029935135.1 Desulfocapsa sp. | reverse complement strand
GAATGCTGCAGGAAGCTGTTGATGTTCTTTTTGATAATGGTCGTCGCGGTCGGGTTATTACCGGGGCCAATAAACGCCCCCTCAAATCCCTTTCCGATATGCTCAAAGGGAAACAGGGACGTTTTCGTCAGAATCTTCTTGGTAAACGAGTGGATTATTCCGGACGTTCCGTTATTGTTGTAGGCCCCCACTTACGCCTGCATCAGTGTGGTATTCCAAAGAAAATGGCACTTGAGCTCTTTAAGCCCTTTATCTATAATAAGCTTGAAAATCGTGGATTTGTTACCACTATCAAAAGTGCCCGAAAAATGGTGGAAAAAGGTGCCCAGGAAGTATGGGATGTTCTAGATGAGGTTGTCACCGAACGTGCTGTTATCCTGAACCGTGCGCCAACTCTCCATCGTCTTGGTATGCAGGCCTTTGAGGCTGTTCTTATCGAGGGAAAAGCCATCCAGCTGCATCCTCTTGTCTGTGCTGCCTTTAATGCAGATTTTGATGGTGATCAGATGGCCGTCCATGTGCCGCTCTCTGTAGAGGCCCAAGTGGAAGCCAGGGTCCTGATGATGTCCACCAACAATATTCTCTCTCCCGCCAATGGAGAGCCTATTATTATTCCATCCCAGGATATTGTTCTTGGTCTCTATTATATGAGTCGTGACAGGATTAATGCCAAGGGTGAAGGGAAGATCTTTTCAAACCCTGATGAGGCACGAATTGCCTTTGATTATGATGAAGTTGCACTGCAGGCAAAAATTAAAGTTCGCATTGATGGTGCTATTGTTGAAACCACCATGGGAAGAGTCCTACTTGGGTACCTGTTACCGGATTCTGTTCCATTTAGTGAAGTAAATAAGGTGATGAGTAAGAAGGCATTGGCCGGGCTTATAGATTACACCTATCGTCATGCCGGAACGAAAGATACTGTCATCCTCGCCGATAGATTAAAAGACATTGGTTATGAACAGGCGACGCGTGCAGGTATTTCCATTTGCATTAATGATATGCAGATACCTGTTGCCAAAGAGGAACTGGTGTCAAAAGCCGAAAATGAGGTGCTTGATGTCAATCAGCAATACAATGATGGTTTGATAACCTCTGGCGAGAAATATAATAAGGTCGTCGATATCTGGTCGAAAACCACAGAAGATGTGGCAAACGAAATGATGGATGGTATCAAGGTCGATTATTTTCTTGATAAAGATAATAAACGGGTAGAGGGGCCAAGCTTTAATTCCATCTACCTTATGGCCGATTCCGGTGCCAGGGGTTCCAGGGATCAGATTCGTCAGCTTGCCGGTATGCGTGGATTGATGGCAAAACCATCAGGGGCAATTATTGAAACACCCATTAAGGCAAATTTCCGTGAAGGACTTGGTGTTCTTGAATATTTTATTTCTACCCATGGTGCACGAAAAGGACTCGCTGATACGGCGTTAAAAACTGCCAACTCTGGATATCTGACCAGGAGACTTGTCGATGTTGCACAGGATTCAACCATTATCATGGCAGACTGTGAGACCCTTGATGGGATAGTTGCAGAGCCTTTGATGGATGGTGGTGAAATAATCGTTCCTATTGGAGATCGTATCCTTGGTCGTGTCGCCCTGGAAGATTTATATGATCCCTTTGACGAAGAAAAAATTCTCGTCGAGCGAGGTCAGGAAATTGATGAAACTCTGGTGGAACTCATTCAGCAGGCAGGTATTGACAGGGTGAAGATTCGATCAGTGCTTACCTGTCGTGCGCGTCGTGGTGTCTGTGGCATGTGTTATGGTCGTGATCTTGGTCGCGGGCATATGGTGAATCGGGGTGAGGCGGTTGGAATCATTGCTGCCCAGTCTATTGGAGAGCCAGGAACTCAGCTTACCATGCGGACATTCCATGTTGGTGGTACTGCCAGTCGAACGGTTGAACAGGCTGAAATCCAGACCCAGCGTGGAGGTACAGTCGGATTTAAAAATCTCCATTCGGTTGAAAATGCCAGTGGTGTCAAGATTGTTATGAACCGGAATGCCGAAATCTCTATTCTTGATGAGATGGAACATGAGCGTGAACGCTATAAAGTGAACTATGGTGCCCAGATTCTTGTAAAAGAAGGTGATACTGTCGAATCGGGGACGATTTTGGCTGAATGGGATGCCTACACAATTCCAATTGTTTCAGAAGTAGGCGGTACTATAAAATTTGGTGATGTTGTAGAAGGTATCACCATGCAGGAAAAAGTTGATCCAGTAACAGGGAAATCCAGTAAGGTTGTTGTGCCAACACCTGCAGGACAGCAACTCTCCCCACGTATATCTATCAAAAACGAGCGTGGTAAAACCTTGAAGATTCCCAATGCGGAATCCTTTGCCCGCTATAGTTTACCTGTTGGTGCTATTATTTCCCTTGAAGAGGGAACTGCCATTGAGCCGGGTGAGGTTATTGGTAGAATCCCACGAGAATCGAGTAAGACCAAAGATATTACAGGTGGTCTACCCCGTGTTGCAGAGCTTTTTGAGGTCCGTAAGCCTAAAGAGCCAACAATTATTGCCCAAATAGATGGTCGGGTGAGTTTTGGTAAAGAACTGAAGGGCAAGCGGCGTGTGGTTGTAACGCCTGAATATGGTGAGCCACAGGAATATTTACTCCCCAAAATTAAGCATACCATTGTTCATGAAGGTGATTATGTGCAGGCAGGCGAGCCTTTGATGGAAGGAACCATTGTCCCCAATGATATCCTCAAGGTTCTGGGTGTGAAAGAGCTGGCTAAATTCCTGGTAAATGAAATTCAGGAAGTCTACCGTCTGCAGGGTGTAAAAATCAATGACAAGCACATAGAGGTGATTGTGCGTCAGATGCTGCGAAGGGTCATGATCACCAGCGCCGGTGACTCACGATTTATGATCGGTGAGCAGGTTGAGTGGTGGAAATTTGAAGAGGAAAGGGATCAACTGATGACGGAAGGGAAACAGCCGGCAATGGCTGAGCCCCTTCTCCTCGGTGTCACCAAGGCCTCTCTTTCAACAGAGAGCTTTATTTCGGCTGCCTCTTTCCAGGAGACCACCAAGGTACTCACAAATGCTGCCATGGCTGGGAAGGTTGATGAACTTGTAGGACTGAAAGAAAATGTAATCATGGGCCGTCTGATTTCTGCCGGTACCGGATTAGCACGATCGTTTTAGTATCCCGTCAGCTGTTTTTTTAACACTGTTAGAAAACAGCTGGATAATGAGAGTACGCCAGGTTTTCCTTCGGTAGGCCTGGTTTGCTAGCTGAGAAAGTGAAGGAGATATATCTTTTTTTGCTTGACACTATTGATCAGGCAGAGTAAATAGTTCTCCTTTCGTGTTCGATTCATTTGCAAAAACTGAGTCAGAACAGATTAACATAAAGCACTTAAAAAGTATTCGTGAACAGGAGCAGTAAGGACAATGCCAACTATTAATCAGCTCATTCGGCAGGGCAGAAAGAAACAGATAAAGAAGAGTCTTACACCTGCGTTAAAAGGTGCACCTCAAAAGCGCGGTGTCTGTGTAAGAGTTTACACCACAACACCCAAGAAGCCGAACTCAGCTCTTCGTAAAGTTGCCAGGGTCCGTCTGACCAATGGGATCGAGGTTACCTCGTATATCCCTGGTATCGGACATAACCTGCAGGAACATTCAGTGGTTCTTATCCGTGGCGGTCGTGTGAAAGATCTTCCTGGTGTTAGATACCATGTTATCCGTGGTACTCTGGATACCCTTGGAGTTTCTGACAGACGTAAGGGTCGTTCTAAATATGGTGCTAAGCGCCCTAAATAGGGATCTTGTAGCTGATAAAAAAGGAATACAATGCCACGTAGAAAGATAGTTGAAAAAAGACAAGTTACACCTGATCCCCGCTTTAACTCTGTACTGGTTGCTAAATTTACCAATGGAATTATGCAGCGTGGGAAAAAAAGTGTCGCCCAGAGGATATTTTATGACGCCATGGATATTGTGGCAGAAAAAATAACCGATGAAGAACCCATTGCTGTTTTTGAAGAAGCCATGGAAAAGGTAAGGCCCAAGGTTGAAGTAAAGTCCAGGCGAGTAGGTGGTGCAACTTATCAGGTTCCCATGGAAGTTCGTCAGACGAGAAGAAATGCTCTGGCTATGCGCTGGATTATTGATTTTGCAAAATCACGGTCCGGTCGTGCCATGTCTGAGAAGCTCGCTGCTGAGATTATGGATGCGTATAACAATCGCGGCGCTGCAGTAAAGAAAAGAGATGATACCCATCGTATGGCAGAGGCCAATAAGGCATTTGCTCATTATCGCTGGTAATATCTGGCAGAAAAGATTTTCTGTCTGTTGTTGCAAGGCATCAGCTGAGAGTAATAAACCTTACAAGATACGCTGATGAGTGGAAAAAATCTTTCTGAGCTGCGCAATATCGGCATTATGGCCCATATTGATGCTGGGAAGACAACAACAACTGAACGAATTTTATATTACACTGGTCGATCGTACAAGATCGGTGAAGTCCATGACGGTAATGCAGTTATGGATTGGATGGAACAGGAGCAGGAAAGGGGAATAACAATAACCTCGGCAGCAACAACCTGTGAATGGGATTCCAAAACGATTAACATTATTGATACACCTGGGCATGTTGACTTCACCGTTGAGGTGGAACGCAGTCTCAGGGTACTCGATGGAGCAGTTGCTGTCTTTTGTGCCGTTGGTGGTGTTGAGCCCCAATCAGAAACAGTATGGCGGCAGGCAAATAATTACTCCATCCCGAGAATCGCATTCATTAATAAGATGGATCGAATCGGAGCTGATTTTGAGCGGGTAGTTGAGATGATGGAAAAGCGACTAGGTGCAAATCCTGTTGCTGTACAAATTCCTGTCGGGAAAGAGTCTGAGTTTGAGGGTATTATCGATCTCATAGAAGACAAGATGTATGTCTTTGATGAAGAATCACTTGGGCAGGAAGTCATAGTAAAAGACATCCCGGAATCATATCGGGACAGATTTACGGCCGCACATATGGTGCTCATCGAGAAGTTGGCCGACTTCGATGATGAGATCATGGAAAGTTTCCTTGAAGATACACCTGTATCTGCGACCACGATATATAGTGCTTTGCGAAAGGCTACACTGGAACTGAGTCTTGTTCCGGTACTTTGCGGCAGCGCTTTTAAAAATAAGGGTATTCAGCCCCTGCTTGACGGTATCATCAGCTATCTACCTTCTCCACTGGATGTACCTTCGGTTGTGGGAGAAGATAAGAATGGCGATGAAATACAACGAAAGGCGGAGCGAAAAGAAAAATTTTCTGCTCTGATTTTCAAACTGATGAGTGACTCCTATGTGGAAAACCTTGCTTTTATGCGGGTCTACTCAGGATCAGTAAAAGTTGGAGATAAGATCTTCAACCCTGTCAAAAAGAAAAAAGAAAAGATTGCTAAGATTCTTCGTCTTCACGCCAATAAACGTGAAGAGATAGAAGAACTTGCCGCAGGTGATATCGGGGCAGTTATCGGACTGAAATTTAGTACGACCGGTGATACCCTCTGTGCCAATGGCGACTATATCGTTCTTGAAAGTATGGATTTTCCGGAACCGGTTATAGGTGTTGCCATTGAGGCAAAAAGTAAGGCTGATGAGAAGAAACTTGCTGAGACTCTGGATAAGATAGCCATGGAGGATCCTTCGTTTCGCATCAGCAAGAACGAAGATACTGGACAGACAATTATTTCGGGAATGGGTGAACTTCACCTGGAAGTTATTGTTGATCGGCTGCTTAGAGAGTTTAAGGCCAATGCCAATGTTGGTAAACCGCAGGTTTCCTACAAGGAGACAATAGGTACCAGTGCAGAAGCCGAAGGAAAGTTTGATCAGCAGACCGGCGCTAAAGGCCAATACGGCCATGTTGTTATTCGTGTTGCCCCATTATCTCGAGGGGAAGGTGTTCTCTTTGAGAGCCAGGTAAAAGAGGATCAGATACCTGCTGAATTTCTTGGAGCAATAGAAAGAGGGATCAGGGACAGTTTGGATGCTGGACCATTAATAGGGTATCCTCTTACGGATGTGAAGGTCTCTCTCATTGGAGGTTCATACAGTGATGAGGAATCTACTGAGATGGCTTTTGGCATATCATCAGCCATGGCTATCAGACGTGCCACGGCAGATGCACAGCCTCTGTTGCTGGAACCGATGATGCGGCTGGAAGTGATAAGCCCGGATGAGTATCTTGGAGATATGATGAATGATCTCCACTCCAAAAGGGCAAAGGTTGTGGGAGTTGATTCTTCCAATGATTTACAGGTGGTACAGGCAGAAGCTCCTCTTGCTGAAATGTTCGGGTATTCAACATCCCTTCGTTCAGCTACCCAGGGGCGAGCGAATTTCACCATGCAGTTTGAAAAATATGATGTTGTGCCGAAGAACAAGGCAGACGAAATTATAAAAAAAATAAGAGGAATATAGCTCATACATTTCGAGGTAAGACTATGTCAAAAGAAAAATTTGTAAGAAATAAACCGCATGTCAATGTAGGTACTGTAGGTCATATTGATCATGGTAAAACCACTCTGACCGCTGCGATCACTGCAGTCCAGGCAACCAAAGGATTTGCTGAGTTTACCGATTTCAGTAATATCGATAAGGCACCTGAGGAAAAAGAGCGTGGAATTACCATCG
>JAOZKX010000476.1 GCA_029935135.1 Desulfocapsa sp. | reverse complement strand
GCAACCCTGTTTTCGCCCTCTTCGATCTCTTTAAGGACAGCGAGTTTCATGATGGGTTCCCCTTTGAAAAATAATAAAACTGTATCGAATCTCCTCCGTTGTCATAAGTGCAGCAGGAAGATTTGATTGTTAATATGAATGAGCGCTCAATAGTACGGTATAATACTAAAATGGTCAAGAATTTAGACAAAGGAAAACGATGAATGGGGAATATCTTTATTCATCGTCAGGGGATGGATAAAAAAAGGAGAAATCCCTGCGATAAGCTATCTGTCTTCTAAGTTTTTAAGCAGTCTGCTGTGAATATTATCAAAGCCGCCGTTTGAGAGTATGGCCACCACATCACCCGTTTCCAGAATGGGAATTAGTCCTTCCAGGATGGAATCTGTGTCAGGATATGATTGGGCCTGTAGATTGCGATTTCTCAAGTCTTCTGCAAGTGTCTCGGCCGAAAAGAGATCACTGGCAGGAACACCATCCAAGGGCACAGGTTCCCGGATAAAAATACGATCGGCAGCATCAAAGCAGTTCACATAATCCTGTTGAAAAATGGCGCGTCTGGAAGAGTTGGTGCGAGGCTCAAAGACAGTAACCAGTCGCTGCCCGCTATACGCATTCTTCAGAGCCTGCAGAGTTTCCCGGACTGCGGTGGGGTGGTGGGCAAAGTCATCAATAACGGTGATGCCATGCACAATGCCGCGAACTTCCTGGCGTCGCTTGATTCCGCCAAAGCGGCTTAAACCCTGATTGATGGTGGTGGAATCCACACCAATTCGGTGCAGGACTGCAGCAACTGCAAGACTGTTAAGACAGTTGTGTCTGCCCGGCAGGCGCACAGTCAGTTCAGCCCACTCTTTCCCATGGCGGAAGGTCTTGAAATGGGTACTGCCTCCCTCTGCAGTGATGTCGGCCAGGGACCAGTCCAGATCCTTTCCAAAGCCATAGCCTTGTACTTCGCAGGGGGCATTTTTAACGACCTCTACAACATTTGCATCGTCAAGATGGGCAATGATCAGGCCATCTTCCGGGAGCAGGGAGATAAACTTTTTAAAGGATCGTTTGATGGCATCGAGATCCGCAAAGATGTCGGCATGATCAAATTCAACGGAGGTGATAATGGCAATATCTGGAAGATAGTGGAGAAACTTTGATTCCTTATCAAAAAAAGCGGTGTCGTATTCATCACCTTCCGAAACAAAATGCTTGCCGCTGCCCAGGCGAAAATTGGCGTCAAATTCACGGACAATACCGCCGATCATAAATGTTGGATCCAGCTCGGCATGGTTCAGGCAGGAGGCCAGAAGTGATGAGGTGGTTGTCTTCCCATGTGTACCTGCAACAACGAGTGATGTGCGGGATTTAATGAAAAAATGGGCCAGTGCCTGTGGGAAGGAGAGGTAGGGAATCGTTGTCTGAGAAAGGGCGATGGCCTCTGGATTCTTGCTGGTAACCACATTGCCGACAATGACAAGATCCGGCTGGCTGAGAAGATTTTCTCCGCTGTATCCTTCAAGCAGTTGGATGCCTATCCCTTCCAGAAAGGTGGACATAGGTGGGTAGACAGCTTTATCTGAACCGGTAATCTGGTATCCGGACGCCTTTAGCATTCCGGCAAGTGCTGCCATGCCGGTACCACAGACTCCCATGATATGGATGCTGTGGATACGCACAGGGGCGTGGTTTAATTGTGGTGAAAGTTTCATTGTTCTTTGCTGACAGTTTCTTTGACACTGTTGTAGATTTTTGCAAAAGTGGTGTCAAATGTGGACGGAGTGAGGCGTCCTACTTCAATAAATTTAACGGCAATCTCTTTTGCAACCTTGAGCAGCACTTCATCGGCGATTATGTTGTCTTTTTTATCCATAATTTTTTTCTGTCAGTGGAGAATAAAGCGTCCCTGCCGGTGGAAGAAGACCAATTCTATTAACTCGGCAGGGACGG
>JAOZKX010000120.1 GCA_029935135.1 Desulfocapsa sp. | reverse complement strand
TCTTGATATTTACGGTACCGGCCTAGATGACAACTCGAAAAAGGCTTTAGAGCAATTCCCACTGGGAAATATACTGCAGGAACACGGCAGGCTGGAATATGACCATCTCAGTGGAAAATCCGGGCGGCAGCAGGTGTTGGAAGCAATGAAATGCTCTGATATCCTGATAATCCTCCATGGCAGCGGGCTGGTATGTGAGGAGTATGTCCCCTCCAAGGTATATGAGTACCTACTGACAGGACGCCCTCTGCTGGCCCTCACCACAGAGTCATCAGAACTTGCCCAAATTGTCACCGAATGTGGCCATCAGGTTGCTTCCCCTGATAATGCACATGCCATAGCAGAAACAATCATCCGTTATATTAAAAAATGGCAAAACAATAGTCTGCAGGAGAGCGCGCAGGTATCACCATATACAATCAAGAGGACGGTTGACACACTTCTTGCTGTCAGTAAAGAGATACAATGAGACAGCAAAAGGCTGTGCTTCCCTGCAGAAAGTTCAATTGCTGAACACAATCGTATGAAATCAAACAATCCCCTTATCAGCATAATCATTGTCAGTTACAATAACTATGACAACGCCACCGCCCCCTGCCTGCAAAGTCTGCTTCTGGACAGGACGGAGTTTGAAATCATTATTGTGGATAACGCTTCCGACGATTATACCCGTGAGAATCTTCAGCAACTCGCGACAACAGATTCTCGAATCAAGATTCAATTCAACACAGTAAATCGTGGATATGCCGGAGGGAATAATGATGGTGTGGCAATGGCAATCTCAGATCTCATTATCCTCTTAAACAATGACACTCTTGTCCCTAACGGAGCAGTCGCTCAGTTTGCAGAACTTCTTACCCTTCACAACGACTGGCACATGCTTGGCCCCATGACCAATGAGAATGGCAACGAACAGAGGATTTGCACAAACAGTCGTGATATAGAGATGATACTGGCTGAAGGCGTTTCCTGGTGCAGCCATTCCAACGATTTTTCTTTTTCTACCGATGAACTCGGTTTTTTTTGTGTGGCCATGCAAAAGAAGGTGTATGAAGAGTTGTCAGGACTTGATGAATCTTTTGGTCTTGGATTTTACGAGGATACAGATTTTTGTCACCGCGCCGTGAAAACTGGTCTGAATTTGATCATTACAGAAGATATTTTCATCTACCATCAGGGATCCGCAACTTTTTCCAAACTCCCCGAACAGACGCAAAAACTTCTGCAAATCAATCGCAGGCTTTTTCAGAAAAAACATGGTAAGAAGAGTTTAATTGATCATCCACGGCAGAAGAATCTCCGCATATTAGAAATGTATCGCACTCGGATGAATACTCCCCAAGAGCAAAGGAACACACTCTACAAGGCCTGTAATCGATTGCAAACGGCAGAACAGCTACAACCAAACAGCATCTTAAAAAAATACGTCTACAACAAACAATTGCGAAAACTGCAGTCTGTTTTTGACACATGCTCCCCCTGACTCTCCATGATAAAACCCATCTCTTTTTCACAACAGATCAAAAAAATCCTTATCATTAAACCCAGTGCCTGGGGCGATATTGTTCACAGCCTGCCTTTTTTGGCAGTAGTTAGGAAACGATATCCAGATGCGGAGATCCACTGGGTTGTTGCCAAAGGACTCCACACTTTTCTTGAAGACCATCCCCTTATCAACAAGTTGTGGATTATGGACAAAAATGGCTGGAAAAAGATTAGAAACATCCGGCGGATCCTTCCAGAAATAAACAGTTTTAGAAAGGGGCTGAAAAACGAAAACTTTGATATCTCCATAGACCTCTCCGGACTCCTGCGCTCTGGTCTCATCAGCTGGGCAGCAAAGGCAAGATACAGACTGGGGTTTTCTGATTCGGATGAAGGCAGTCCGTTTTTTTATACCCATAAAATTAAGGGCGGAGAACAGATTCATGCCATTGACCGCTATCTGAAACTTGCTCAGTTGATGGATTGCGATATCAGCCAGATCGAATACCCGTTCCCACCACTTCCTGATATCAAAGACCTTCTCAACACCCTTCCCAAAGAATTCGGTATACTGGCACCATCGGCTGGTAAAGAGGCAAATCGATGGCCCGCAGAACGATTTGGTCACCTGGCAGCAAACCTATCAATTCCGTCTCTGGTCATTGCCAGTGATGCCGATGGGCATATTGCTGCAGAAGTGGTGAAAAACAGTAAGGGCCAGGCAATCAATCTTGCGGGAAAAACAAATTTGAAAGAATTGGTTGCTCTCATTCAAAAAAGCAACTATTTTATCTGCAATGATACGGGCCCCATGCACATTGCTGCAGCATTAAATATTCCAGTTTTCGCCCTGTTTGGACCGGCAAACCCGATACGAACGGGACCATATGGCAGTAATCATACCATACTCCAGGAAGAACTCTCCTGTAGCCCGTGCTATGCCCGCAAACCCTGTACTCAACATAACTGGCGCTGTATGAATGAACTGACTGTGGAGAAAGTCCTCGACACTGTAAACAAGCATCTCCTCCATTAATAATCCACCCCCCTTTGTCCATTGTGCAAACATCTCTTATACTAACGACCTTTAACTGGAAAGAAGCTCTGGAACTCTCCGTTCGTTCTATATTCAAGCAAACACATCTCCCTACAGAGATTATTATTGCTGATGACGGCTCTAATGGGGATACCGGCAGGTTGATACAGGAATTACAAAAAAAATCCCCTGTCACCATTGTTCACTCCTACCAGAACAACAAGGGTTTCCGTCTCTCCCGCAGTAGAAACAAAGCTCTCTCCATTGCCAAGGGTGACTATATTATTCTGATTGATGGAGACATTGTGGTGGAAAAACACTTTATTGAAGACCATGTGCAGGCTGCCCGGGAAAACTACTTTATCCAAGGGTCTCGAGCACTCCTTAACGCTTCTGCAACCCGCAAAGCACTCACAACAATGGAACTCTGTCCCTGTCTGACTGAACCCGGGGTGGAAAACAGAAAGAATTGTATCCGTTCGAACCTGTTATCACGATTATTCAGTTTTTCCAGTACACGACTCTCTGGAATAAAAACATGTAACTTTGCCTTCTGGCGCAAACATGCCGAAGAGGTCAATGGATTCAATGAAGATTTTGTGGGGTGGGGGCGTGAAGACTCTGAATTTACAGCACGACTGCTCAACCTTGGCATAAAAAGACAAAACCTTAAATTCAAGGCTGTTGCCTATCATCTATTCCACCCGCTCAACTCACGTCAACACTTAGAAGAGAATGACAGCATCCTGGCAAACACGACGGATAACAGGCTGAACTGGTGCGAGAATGGTTTATCTCTTCACAAAAGAAACATCAACTCCGCTTAAGGGGTGGGGAAGATGGCGCCGCCCAGGCAGATTTCAACTCATGGAGTTTTGCATATCTAAAAAAGGTTCCTTCAAAGTTCCCCAGGGCAATCACAAAACCGGCCCAGCCATCAAGTATACCCAATTTCAGAAAGTATAATTTAAAAAAAGACCAGCATCCCCGCCCAAAGGCCTTCAGCATACCTGCATGTTTTCCGTTAGCAGCCAGTTTTTCAGCGCCAAGAGTAGAATACTTATTGGCTTTATGGAGAACTTCTTCCAGATTCTTAAAAGGGATCTGCCATATTGCACTCTTTAAATAGGCAGCAGGAACGGACGACTCTACGGTGTATGCTTCGTGAACCATGTCGGGAGCAAAAACAAGACAGCCTTTTTTAAAGAGCTGCGGTTGACGATAATCGGGATAAAATCCTGAATGCTTTATCCAGCGTCCCATAAAGAAATTTCTTCTTGGAATATACCATGCTTCACTCTCACCAGGATCTGCAATGGTTGCCAGAATCTCATCACGAGCTTCTGCAGTGCACCGTTCATCAGAATCAAGACTAAAAACCCACTGGTACTGACATGCAGCGATCGCCCGATTACGAAGATCACCAAAGCCTTGAAAATCCACCTGCACCACTCGTGCACCCATGGATTCAGCGATCATCACGGTATCATCTGTGGAATGGGAATCGACCACCACAATTTCATCTGCCCAAAGAACAGAATTAATGGCATCTTTTATTTTCCATGCCTCATTATAGGCAATGATATAAGCAGAAATTTTGCTCATAAAAGCTTAGCTAGCAGCTTTGCGACTGGGACCAGTACCCGCTAACTTAACAAGAATCTGATTGGACTTGTGTAACCGTGCACCCATGGTGCGAAAGAGATGGATTGAAACTTCCGGATGTTTCCTGATAATTTCCTCAAGTTTATCACCGGGGAAACGTTTGATGGTGGAACGTCCCATGGAAACAACTGATGCCGTTCGATCTTCACCGGACAACGCTGCCATCTCGCCAAAATATTCACCAGGTTCTGTGAGTTCGGCAATCTTCTTACTCCCCTTAAAAATGGAGAGGCCTCCCCTGATCAATTTAAAGAAATCAATATCCGTATTGCCTTCACGGATGATGGTATCACCATCTTCATACTCTTCGAGATCCGGATTCACCAGATAGGCGGGCAGACTTTCCTCATGAGCAACAGTCCGGCGTAACGCTTCCTCCACACTAGTGACCCCCTGACGCACCTTTTCAAGGGCGGCGCCGCGAAGGGGAATCATACCCTCCTGGACAGCTACCTTACGAAGCTGATCTTCGGGAACTTCAGCACTGATTGCTTTTGCTACCTCATCAGTTACTTCCATAAGCTCAAAGAAACCGACACGCCCTTTATAGCCAAGTCCGTTACACGCTGGACAACCAACAGGACCATAGGTAACAAGATAATCAACTTCATCTTCATTAAAGCCCATACTGAGCAGCTCTTTGGGATCACGCTGTTCAGGCTGCTTGCATTTCTGACACAATCTACGCCCCAGGCGCTGGGAAAGGACCATTGTGATCGATGAGGCAAGCATAAAAGAGGGAATACCAATATCAATAAGTCGGCCAACAGTTGCAGCGGAATCATTGGTATGCAAGGTGGAGAAGACAAGATGGCCGGTCATAGCCGCTTTAATGGCAATTTCCGCAGTATCCATGTCACGAATCTCACCAACCATGATAATATCAGGATCCTGACGTAAAAAGGCCTTTAGAGCAGCGGAAAAAGTCATACCCACTTCGCTATGAACATTGACCTGGTTAATACCTTTAAAGTTAAACTCCACAGGATCTTCAGCGGTGAGAATTTTAATATCCTCAGAGTTCATGGAGTTCAATGCGGAATAAAGCGTAACTGTTTTACCTGAACCTGTGGGGCCGGTAACCAGAAGCAATCCCTGGGGACGCTTCAAACAGCGCTTTAACGCATCAAAGGTTTCCTGCTCAAAGCCGAGTTTGGTCAAGTCGACATTTAAGGAAGCCTTGTCTAAAATACGCAGAACAACGGATTCACCAAACAGAGTGGGAAGGCTGGAAACACGAAAATCCACCGACCTGTTTCTGCCGAGACGCATTTTAATACGGCCATCCTGTGGCACCCGGCGTTCAGTGATATCAAGGTCTGCCAGAATCTTCAATCTGGCAACCATTGCATTCTTGATAGTCAGAGGCAGGTTCATGGATTTATAAAGCGAGCCATCTTTACGATAGCGAACCTGCATGGTTTTTTCGTAGGGTTCAACATGGATATCAGAGACACCATCCTGGACCGCTTTGACTAAAATACCATTTACCAGTTTAATAATAGGAGCATCTGTTGCAGCAAACTGATCCCCTATATCATCTTCTTCGACGGTTTCAATCTCAAACGCATCTGCAGCATCGGCAACTATTGAACCAAAGTCATCAACCTCGGTGATAGCCATTTCTTCTTCAACATCTTCCCCTGAGGCCGTAAAAAAACTCTTGGCCTCCGCGTCGTCAATGCCGTAATACTTCTTAAAGGCATCAACCAGATCTTTTTCCATCGACACACAAACAGACAGATCTTTGCCAAGCAGTTCCTGAAGTTTTTCCACAGCCTCTGTATCTGTGGGTTCTGCCATGGTGATTTGCAGAGTATTCCCAGCAAGGCGTAAAGGAAAGGCCATATACTCCTTGGCCAACTCGTACGGCATAAGGGGAAGAACTTCTTTACTCGGGGGTTCTTTGGTGATTAAAACAGGGGTGAAATTATGCTGACGGGAAAGGAAATTATAGATGGTGTCCCCATCTATGTAATCATTTTGACGAAGGACAGCTCCTATTCGACCGCCATTCTTTTTCAAATCTTTTTTGGCGTTGGCCAGCTGGGCGGGGGTAATATAGCCAGCCTTACTTAACAGTTCTCCGACCTTGACCTTTCCTGCCCCTGATCGATCTTTAACCGTCGCTTTTAAAGAGCTTTTCTGATGTCCTGCTTTTTTTTTCTGCTTTACTGCCATATCAATCAGGTCTTTTAGAAATAATACTCCCGTTAAACGGGAAATAAGCCGGTGAAAGTATCCTTATGAAATTATTTCTAGAAAAAATCCAGAATTTCAGAGACACCAAAGTCATTATCAGTCACTTCTATAAATGGGTATAATCCAATCTATGGTAACTATACAAGCTTTTTCCAAAAAAAACAAACGGGTTAAGAAAAGTAGTTCTTTTCTTAACCCGTCACCTGTCACCCCCTGACAACTGACAGGAGTGTTATATGCTACAATTCGCTCTTGGCGAAGAATTCTCCTGTCCTAGAAAACACCTTTCACTTTTCCGG